>NZ_JBHWDU010000034.1:0-75315 GCF_042734825.1 Kitasatospora sp. NPDC059648
GAACATCACCCGAACCCCGGCCAGCACGCCAGTACGGCCAACGTTCACACGTACGAGCGATCACGAAACAAGAGAAACAGGACTTAACGTCCACTCAGATGAGCTGGCTCGATGCGCTTGTCGTCTCACGGGGCCTGGGCCCGATGGTGCTGCTGCCACGTTCGTTCGTCGCCTACGAAAGCGGCGGGGCTTCGTCTCCGCCCCCTAACCGGCCGCTCGAACGCCCTGGCTATCCAACTCCTCGGTCACCCGAGTGACGAATCGCCTCAATACACATAGGGTGGCTTCTCTACGTCCGGGTCGTGGGCGACAACGGTGAGCGCGACGATGCCGGGCATGACGGCGTCCTGATGGGGGTGTCCCCGCCCAGGTTGCGGGTGCTGTACGGGCCTCGCTCAACTCTAAGATCCAAGCTTCCTCGGGCTCCACATGAGCCGCTTGAAAGCAGTAGTAGTCGCCCTCGTCTTCCCCGTACCTCGGCGCCGGTCATTCGCATGACGTTCGAAACGGCGTCACCGGACTAGATCCAATGCCGTGTAGATAGCGGCTGCGAGGGTCCGTTACGGGTCTGGTGTGGTCAGGATGTCGATGCTGATGGTGGCCGTGTAGCTGGTCCGGTCGACGGTGCCTTTGGCGTTGTACTTGGAGATCGCGCGTTTGACGACGCGAAGCCGGGTGCGGATGCGCCGGTTGGGCATGAGGTCGGCCAGGACTCGTCGGCCGATGGTGCCGACGAGGTCGATCACGGTGCCCGCGATGACGCCCGCGGCCTGGATGACCAGGTCGCGGGCAGTGTTCAGGGCGATGGTGAAGCTGGCCCGGTCCGGGTCGGTCTCCGGGCGCGTGCCGGTGGCGTCGGCCATGGCCAGGCGTAGGACCTGGTAGGCGACCAGCAGCGCGTGGATCTCCTGGTCGAGGCCGTCCGGGGTGCGGGCTCGCAGGACGCGGCTGCCCAGGATCGTGGACTTGATCTCCGGATAGGCGGTCTCGAGCTCCCACCGCTCGTGGTAGAGCCGGACCAACTCGGCGGCGGGGTGGGACTGGTGGTCGGTCAGGGTGGTCACCAGTCGGTAGAGGCCGGTGCGGTGGCCGGCGGCCGTGGCGATGGTGATCTCGCAGTCGATGACCCGAACCGCGACGGTCCCGAGCCTGGACAGGTAGGAGCCGTCACGGTTGCGCCGAAGGACGGGCAGGTGGCGGCCGCTCTTCACCCGAACCAGCACCTGCGCGCCGGTCGCGGCGATGGTGGTCACCAGGGTCTGCGCGGCGAAGTTGCGGTCCAGCAGCACGATCATGCCCTCGCGCAGGCTGCGGAGCAGGCGTGGTGCGTAGGTGGTCTCGCCGTCGGCTGTTGGTCCGAACACCGCGTCCAGGACGGTGCGGGTGCCGCAGGACACCAGCACCAGCAGCCGCAGCGCCGGATACCCCGCACCGCCGTTGTTGCAGCGGTGTTTGGTGTACTCGGTCAGGTTCGCCGGGCTGTCGGGCACCGCGATCGTCGTGCCGTCGATCGCGCAGACCATAAGCCCCCGCCACCACGCCCCGGTGGTCCGGATTCCGGCGGCCGGGCCGCGTAGCAGGTCGAACAGCCAGCGTAGCGGCTCGGCGCCCACGCGCTTGCGGGCCTGCGCCAGAGCACCGCCGGTCGGGTCCGCGACCGGCAGGCCGTCCAGGCCGGCGGTCATCCGTTGCCACACCTGCCGCCAGCCCAGCCCGGGGAACAGGCACCCGGGCCAGCAACAGATACACCACCACCCGCGACGGCAGATCCCCGTTCTAGCAGGGAGCTCCGTCCCATTTCAGTCCACTTGACGAAGCCGCCCGAGGCGCTATCTACACGGCGTTGAGACTAGGGCCTGTTGCGAAAGTGGATCAAGGTTGTGGATGACCGGGCCGTGGGACGTAGCGATCTGACGAATGACCAGTGGGACCGGCTTGAGGCGCTGTTGCCGACGGGCAAGAAGCCGGGCCTGCTGGTCGTTCGTCAGATCGCTAAGTTCCGCAACCGGGGATCATCTACAACCTTGATCCACTTTCGCAGCAGACCCTAGTCGGCGACGACCCCCGTGTTCTGGCAGGCGGTCAGCAGCCAGCGGCCGTCGGCTTGCTTCGAGATCACGTACAGCGGGGCGCCCTCGCTCTCCTCGCCCGGGGCCAGGTAACGCTGACGGACCTTGACTGCCGCGACGTCGGGGCGGATGAAGAGCGCGTGGACCACCTCGTAGGTGACCTTGCCGTCCCAGCTTGCCGCGGGGAGGACCTTGCGGGTGAACTCCGAGATCGCGTCGAGGCCGATGAGGACCTTGCCGTGAGCCGTCGTCCAGATCGCGTCCGGGTGGAAGAGGCTGAGGAACTCTTCGGGGTCCTTGTTCTGCTGGGAGTGCTCGACGGTCGCGACGAGCTGGTTGATCGCTTCGACGTCTGCCGCGTGGGATGTGGATTCCGTGGTCATGTGGATCATCGTCACACCTCAAGCGCGCTTGAGGTCAAGCGTGTGATCACATGGCGATGTGAGGCTGACCGGACATTTGGCGCGATTCCGGCACAAGCTGCCCGGGGAATTTGAGCCCAGGGCAACGAGCCGGGTACGAGACACTATTTGATCGGCCGGACAAGTCCTAGCCCGATGACGAGGCTGGCCGCGCCGCCCACCTTCCAGGAGAGGAAGCTGCGATCTTTGCCCAGGCGGACGAGCTCAACGCCCACATCGCTCGGTTCCTCGAACGCTACGGGTAGGCTCGTAGGTATGGGAATTGATTGGGAGAACATACTCGGCGCAAGCGGTAACGGCCTCGACGATGCCTACGACAGCGCGGTCTCCGCGGTCATCTACAGCGATGACCCGGTGGAGGACCGTCGGCCACTCCCAGTCGGCGAAGAGCACGACGACACAGACGGCTTGCGCTGAACTGAGGAAACGCCCCGGCAAGCCGCGGCGTTTCGCCGTCAGTTCAGGGGTCAGTCAAGAGGCGGCCGAGCTCAACTCTGCGGCTCGATCGCCGCCTTCACCGAACTCGTCATCCCCGGCAACGGCACAGGTGACGGCCAGCACTACGGCACGGGGGTGCTGCTGCCCGAGCACCGAGGTCACGGCCTCGGCCGATGGATGAAGGCCGAGTCGATCCGACAGGCCCACAGGGACTATCCGGACCTCGGTGACCTCCTGACCGACACCGCTGACAGCAACGCGCACATGCGACGGGTCCACGACAGTCTCGGCTACACACCCACGCACACGACACACCAGTATCAGCTCGACCTTTAGCAGAGAGCGGACGGGCCGGACCGGGACATCACCCCGCCCGACCTGCCCGTGCTTTCGATACACGCCCTAGATCAACTGAGACGGCGCTCGGCATCCAACTTTCCGAGACCAGGTCGCCTGAGATTCTCGGCCGCCTGGTGTCTCAATTGGCCTGGTCGCCGCAGGTCACGGCCCCGCCCGCAGGCCAGATCATCTGAGACGGGACAGTTCCAACAAGCGTGACCCGGGGATCCTTATCGCAAGGTCACCACACCCCCATGGTTCCACTACCGCGTCAAGAACGTTCCCGCCCGACGGAGCGCCCCCGCCCGACTCGGTCCTCCGCGAAGGACGCGGCGCCCTCCTGGGCGCCCACTGTCGGCGACAAGCGAAAACGCGTTTCGCGCTCTGCCGGATCGGGTGCACGCGGTGCCGCGCGTTCTGGGCGTCGACGAGGTCGCCCTACGCAAGCGCGTCCTGCACGCTGCCTGACCGCTGGTCGTGGTGGCGTGGGAGGTCACGCATCGGGGCTGGACGGTGACGGCGCCGGGCACGACGGCCGAAGGGCGGGGCTCGGGTCCGTGCCGGCCGAGGCCTCGGCTGCCGGGATGGTCGACCAGTCCAGCCTCCTTCTGGAGCAACCGGTCACGGTCATCGGCAATGACCTTGACCGGCGGAGACGTTCGGCGGACCTCCAACCAGTGCTGTGGCCGAGAAGGTTCACCAAGGTCGCGCCGACGGCCCCGGCCTGGCCGGGCGGTCCGACGTGTCGGACGGCGTGGCTACGATGCCGAGCATGGGCTACACCACGACATTCACCGGTCGGATCGCCGTCGAGCCGCCGCTCAACGAGCAGGAGATCGCCTACCTGCGGAAGTTCGCCGACACCCGGCGCATGGACCGTGACAACGGCCCCTACTACGTCGACGGCACCGGCTTCGCGGGACAGGGCCACGATGCGGACATCCGCGACTACAACACGCCCCCGGCGGGCCAGCCGGGCCTGTGGTGCAAGTGGGAGCCCACGGAGGACGGGGCCGCGATCGCATGGAACGGGCAGGAGAAGTTCTACGACTCGCCCGAGTGGATGGCCTACCTGGTCGACCACTTCCTGAAGCCCGCCGCCCACGCCCAAGGCAAGCCCGGGTTCGAGACCTTCACCTTCGACCACGTGCTCGACGGCGTGATCGACGCTCAGGGCGAGGAGTCCTGGGACACCTGGCAGCTGACGGTGCGTGACAACCACGTCTCCGCGACCGGGCCCGTGGAGCCCGAGACCGCGTGGCTCTGCGGGGGCTGCCTCAAGGAGATCGCCGACGAGGACACCGTCTGCTGCCCGGGCGCGGAGCCGGAGGCTGCGTACGTCGTGTAGGGCGCGTCCCCGGCCGGGAGTTGGAAGTCATCTCATTTGGGGGGTCTGCGGTGCCTCTGAAAGGGGACGGCGCTGGCGAACCTGATCTCGCGTGCGAGGATCAGGCCAGGTGCAGCTGTGGACGGTGCTCGCCCTGAAAGATTGCCCACAGAGGTAAGGAGAAGTGCTGGATGTTCGCCGGGGGAACCGCGCGGTTGCTGGTCACGAACGACGGTGAAGTACCGCTGGAGCTGACCCTGGAGCCCTGGGCGGACACCTACCAGATCCAGCGGCAGCAGACCTGCGTCGTTGTCACCCACTCACCGGCGGCGGATAGTTCCTGGTCGGGGACGCAGCGTGGGGATGAGCCATTCCAGGTCGTGCATCGGCCGGATTCGGTGACTGTGTGGGCCAACGGCCAGTGCTTCCACCTCGCCGATTTGGCAGGCCATACGATCGACGCGGCCGACTGGCAGTGCCCGGCTCAGGATGCGGTCTCAGCTCCACCGCAGGCGGCCACCCGGCCCCCAAGGAGCCCTTCCCTGCCCGGCACAGCCCGGTGGTGATGCCAAGGGCGTCATCGACGGCCTCGGTACTGGTGAGCACGTTCGGCTGTTGCCGGCATCTCCGAGAACTGGGGTCCAACGCGAGAAATTGTCAAGACCTGTGGCCTGAGGTCATCGCCGACCGGTTGCGGGGTGAAGCGCTCCCCTACGGCCGTTGCAGGGGCAGCGGTTCAAGCGCGGGCCATCGGGTGAGCATGCCCTGCCGGATGGCCGCGGCAAGTTGCCCCAGACTCCTGAGCTCACTGCCGTCAGCGGTCATCCGGCTGATGATACCGAGACGGTGGACGAGTCGCTGCCGAGCCGTTGCCGTGCCCCACTTCCAGTCCCGGTTCGGGATCCTGGCCAAGTGGTCGGCGGTTCCGCGGTAGGCCCGCTGAACCAGGGCGTCGCCTCGTAGCAGCCAGCGAGCACATGCGTCGGTGAGATCGTCTTGGACCTCGGTGCCCGTCGCGTTGCGCCACGTCGCACGGTAGGCGGCCTCTGCTGCGTGCAGCAGAGGCTGAGGCGGAGCGGTGGCGCACCAGCAGGTCGGGAAGCCGATGCAGGTAGGCAAGCTCCACGAGCCCGTTGCCCAGCGCGGCCTGTTCGAGCTGGTGTTCTGCGGTCGGCCCGACCCGGGGCAGGGGCCTGCCCGCGGGCAGGCGCAGCGCCGCCTCCAGCGAGCCGAGCCGGGAGTTGCACTGCCGGCCCAGCGCGCCGCGCACCTCGTACGGGAAGTGGTCGTGGCCGACCTGCACCGACGGCCTCGCGCACAACCCGCACCGCGGGTGCTCCGCCGGGAACGCCGCCTTGGCCTCCAACGACATCCGTATCCATGCCACCTCCAGCGCCCTTCGGCCGGCGGGCGCCACCGTGACGGCAGTCGCTGCCGGCGCCCGCGCCGGGTTCCTGGAGGACGGCGCCGGCAGCGTCCTTGACCGCGTTACAGCCTGTGCCAAGGCCTGGCCGGCAGGTCACGGCGAGCCGGGCGACGAGCGCGACGGCGGCGACGCGGACGGCGACGTCACCGCCGTCCGCGGGTAGGAGCAGCCCGGCGGAAGCGCGTCCTCGCCCTTCGCCACCCAGTAGGTGTCCGGCGTGGTCGGGCACGGCAGCGGACTCGGCCGGGTCATCGCGCAGCCCGCTGCGGCCTCCCGGCCGAGGCTGCGGTACTCCCACCAGTCGGTCGGGCACCGGACGGTCGAGCCCGTCGGGGCCGGCTCGTGCCGGATGCGCGTGCACCCGGTGGTCGGGTAGTTGGAGTTGTCACAGCTGTACTCGCCGGGCGGCGAGCACAGGGCTAACACCGCCAGCCCGCCGACCAGCAGCACGATCGAGGCCAGTCCTGTCCAGACCTCCTGCGGGCCGATTCGTCGGCCGGAACCTCCCGCGTCCATCCCGCCCCCCGTTCACCGGACTCCACGCTCCCCCGCGGGGAATACCCGCCTCGCCCCCGCCGTACCCTTCGCACCTCCGACGGCCCGACCGTCCGCATCACCGGCGTTCGCCACTGGACAACGCTCCAGGCCGCCTACAACCTGGCTGTCAGTAACGTTCACGCCTACGACGGGACGGCGCCCGCAAGTGATCCCTTCAAGTAGTCGAGCGGGATTGAGAGAAAATGAGCCAGGAAGAATTTGAGCCCATTCATTTTGGGCGCCGGTTCTACGTGCAGTCCTATCAGGTATCGCACCGCAAGCTAGTCATGCGAAGCGCGCCGGAGCCCCGCACGGACCCCGTGGACGTTATCTTTGACGATGTTCTCGGAATGAAGGTTCGCTCTAGTTACCGCGAGCTGCACATCACAAATTCAGGCGATCCGGTCGAGGTCGATGACTTCTTGGATCTTCCGCAAAGGTACAGTCTCGGCTACACGAACCTCACCGTGTCCGACGGGAAGACCACCGGTTTCGTCGTTTGCAGAAGACTCCGCGTCCGACCCGCAGGGCTGGACGACGAACGCGAGAACGCTTCCTCCTGACTTATGGAATGCACATGCGCGAAGCGTGCGGCCGGTGATTCTGGCCGCACGCTTTGCGGTGCAATCCTCCCCAGGCCGTCACTTTTCTTCGCACATGCGGGGTGTAGTCAGGCAAAGAGCGCGACGATCAGACATGCGAGCCGTGCGCCTCTCCGTTGGCACCGAGAGGCTTGGGTTAATCGACTGGCTACTGATTGGGCGATGTCGGGAAGATCTCGTCCGACAGGAGTCTCTCGTCTCACTGGCCTGCGGGTGTTGCCGGGCCGCCGGCCCCTCGGGAGAAGATACCCCCATGAGTCAGTCCCTGCCGCAGTTACCGAAGCCCGGGTTCGTCACTAGATTCAGGAAGGGGTGAAATGTGACTGCATATGCCCTCGACTATCGACAGATCTGCACCAGGTGCGGACATGCGACGACCGGCTGGCGAGGCCAGCGACTCAGCCATGAGGAAATCGGCTGGTTTATCGAATGGGAATGCCAGAATTGCGGCCTGGTGAGCGATGAATACGGGCCCGGGCCAGGGCCGGACGATCTCAGGCGAGGCCTTCTGGAGAAGTTTGGAGGGTTCGGCATACGGCTGACCGGAGGTCGAGACGGTATTGCTGCAGCGCTTCGACACCTCAGGGAGATGTTCGGCTACACCCCCGGCGAGGCACTTGCAAAATTCAAGGAATCGAAATCCAGCGGCGTCCTCGGGACCGCCGTCGAGGTCGAGACCATTGTGCAGGCGCTCTGTCGAGATGGGTACTCGTACGAAACAATTGCGTCTGCAGCAAAGGACCGATCCTGTCCTAGCTTCACTCTGAAGCCTCTATAGATCGTCAAGCCGTAGGGGAAGGCCCGGGTGTGCCGCCGAATGCGCTGGTCAGGTGGTGGTAGACCTCGCACGCGACGAAGCGCTTGAGGCACCTGAACATGTCCCTCGTCTTGAGTCCTTCGAGGGTGAGCCGGGCGACGCGCCACGGTTGAGCCGGTGGCGGTCGGTACGCCCGGAGGAGGCCGGGACGGGTGCGGCTGCGCACAGGTGGGCGCAGGAGGCCTCGGATGAGAGCCCGGGTCCCCGCGAGCCAGAACAGATACGACCGGGGAAGAGCTGACCGAGAGGAGGAGGAGACAACGGACTTCGTGGTGCCAAGTGATGCCATGGCCGCTGACCATAGGGCCCTCACGTTGGTCGAGGTCTAGTGACGGACCATCAGCTACGGCCGAAGGACGCTCGTCCCGCCGCCGCCTCAAGCACTCCACCTGCTTCGCGCGGCAGCGATCAGCGCGATCGCCGACGGCAGCCAGCGAGCAGGTGACGCGCCGCCTGCTGGACAGCATCCCCGTCGACCACAACACCCGGTCCGAGCCGCCCACTCCGGGAGCGGACGGCGCCGAGGACGACGCGGCACGACGGCGGCCCTGCCCCCGTCGCGGCTGCGGCCCCTGCCCCGGACCGTCGCTCCGTTCCACCGCGAGAGCAAGGACTCCTACGTCGAGCGCCTGGTACTGGCTACGCAGCCGGGATCGGTTTCGTCGTGGATGGTCAGTGCTCCGGCGAGGTCGAGGTCGTCGGCGGTGCCATGTGCCCCGGCGCGGACGAGCAGTACTGCGCCGAGCGCGGTGCTCCAGAACGTCCTGGCTTCCACGTTGAGCGGTCGACCGGTCCTCCAGCCGCGACTGTCGACGAGCTGGCTCATGAAGCGCTCGGATTGCCGGAACAGCAACTGGAGGTGCTGGTCGACCACGGAGGCGAGTTCGGGCTTGGAGATCCCGGCGGCAAGCGCTCGCGTGACTGACGGGAGCGAGGGCATGGCCAGTACGGCGCGGGCGATGTTGCGCCGAAATGTCGCCGCATCGGGGGCTTGGCGACCGATGCGTTCAATCCGTCGGGCGTCGTGCAGCAAGCCGAGAAAGGCGGCGTGCACGAGGAGTGAGTCCTTGGAGCCGAAGTGGTAGGTGACCTGATTGGGGAAGACGCCTGCCGCGTTCGCGATCTCCGCGACGCTCACTTCAGCGCCGGGCCGTTCCTTGCAGAGCCGTGCAGTTGCCTCGATCAGCCGACGCCTCGTCGCGCGACCGCGGTCACGCGACCGAGCCGACGTTGATCGATCTTCGGTTCGCTTCTTCTCCACAGCGAAATTGTATGTGATACAACAGGGGCGTTCGCTTGTATCGCATACAAGAAAGGTTGAGGGGCATGCATCGGACTGAAGTCGTCGTGACCGGACTCGGCGCGATCACACCACTCGGAGCAGACGTGGCGTCCACCTGGGAGGCCCTGCTTGCCGGCGAGTCGGGCATCCGCGGGGACGTTCTGCGCGGCCACGAGGACGTCCGTCTTCCCGACACCGTCGCGGGGACGATGGCGATCGACCCCGCCGAGTTGCTGCTGCCGGTACAGGCCAGGCGGCTCGACCGCTCGCAGCAGGCGGCCCTCATCGCGGCGGCCGAAGCCTGGGCCGACGCCGGCGCCCCAGAGGTGGACCCTGACCGGCTCGCCTCGGCGATCGGCACGGGCATCGGCGGGATAGGGACGCTGCTGAAGGAGGACGACGTGCTGGAAGCGGCCGGGACCCGGCGCGTCTCGCCACGCACGGTCCCGATGCTCATGCCCAATGCGGCGGCAGCGCTGATCAGCATCGAATACGGCGCACGGGCCGGGGCCTACACGCCCGTCTCGGCGTGCTCCTCCGGTGCCGAGGCGATCGCTTTGGGGGCCAGGCTCATCCGTGCCGGCGAGGCGGACGTGGTCATCGCGGGCGGGGCCGAGGCCGCGACCACCCCGATCACCGTCGCCAGCTTCGCCCAGGCGCAGGCACTGTCGAGGCACACCGCCGAACCCGCCTCAGCGTCACGGCCGTTCGCCGCGGACCGCAGCGGATTCGTCCTCAGCGAAGGCGCCGCTGTCATGGTGCTCGAAAGCGCCGAGCATGCCAGCGCCCGAGGCGCGCGCGTCCACGCGGTGCTCGCGGGCGCCGGCATCGCCGCCGACGCCCACCACATCACGGCGCCCGCTCCCGACGGCTCCGGTCAGATCTCCGCCATGCGCAAGGCCCTCGCGCAAGCCGGTTTGGCTCCCGAGCGGATCAGCCACATCAATGCCCACGCCACGGGAACTCCGGTCGGCGACGTCGCCGAGGCTCGCGCGATCAGGGAGGTCTTCGGCCACGCCACCGTGACAGCCCCCAAGGCCGCGCTCGGTCATCTCTTCGGCGCAGCCGGCGCGATCGAAGCACTCATCGCCGTCCTCAGTGTGGAGCACGGTGTCATCCCACCGACCCGCAACCTCACCGAGGCCGGCGTCGGTCCCGACATCGATCTCGATGTCGTCGCAGAGCGACGAGACGTCCCCCAGGAGGCCGTGCTCAGCAACTCCTTCGGCTTCGGCGGGCAGAACGTTTCGCTCATCGTCACCTGCACGCGGAACCACGCGTCCCGTACGGCCTCGATGACGCCATGACCGACGCGAACGCACCGTAGAACCGGCGAGACGGCGGCACGGCGGCACGGCGAAATGGCTTCGGGAGAACAGGGCCGAGAAGCCTGCCGCCGACCGACCTCCGACCGGCACCCCCCGGCCGCTGCAGCCGCGAGCTGCGCGGGAGACCTCACTTGGCCGCGGTGCCGCCGGACCGCCGCCGGCGAGGAGCCGGCCCGTCCAGCACGGCAGCAGCGCGGTGTTCCGCCGCCGGGCGGTCACCGACCCTGTTCCCAGGCCTCCTGTTCACCGGCTTCGACAGCGCCAGCGGCTGGCGACAGCCGCTGGCGAGATCTGGGACCGAGCCAGCGGTTCGCACGTGGTGCCGGCCGACCATGTCCTATTCGCGGATGCCTGCGGCTTCGATCGCCCGCTGGCGGGTTGCCCGTCCGGTCGCTTGTGACGCGGTGACCACGGTGACGAGGGCGCAGAGCGCGATGGTTCCCGCGATCTGGGTCCACGGGATCACCGTCGGTGCGCCGGTCACGAGCCTGCTCAGCGAGACGTGCTGGGTCACCGCGGCGAGGCCGGTCGCCACGGCGGCGAGCACAGTGCCGACGACCACCGCGATGGCCGACTCGGCCGCGGCCACCATCCCGATCTGCCTGCGCACCGCACCGGCCAGCCCGAGCAGGGCGAACTCCCGCCGCCGCCCGGCCATCGCCGTGATCAGGGTGTTGGCGACCGCGATCAGCGCGTAGGCCAGCGCGATCCCCAGGATGATCACCGCGGCGTTGTCCGTCTGTTCTGCGGCGTGCGCGCGCTGGGCCTTCAGACAGGCGTCGTAGGTCACGACGGGTGCGCCGGAGCCGGCCAGCGCCTGGTTCACTAACGAGTCGATCCGGTCCCCCTTCGCGGTGCCGCTCCGGATGTTCATCGAGGTGAACGGGGTGGCCCGGCCCCCGGGCACGGCCGCCAGTTTCTCCAGCGTCCGCGCGTCGATCCCGAAGCCGCCGGGCGACGACCGTGCGGCGCAGACACCCGCAGCCGCCACCGGCGGCCGGGTGCTGTTCGTTCCACGGACATCGAACGTGGTCCGGTTCGGGTGCCTTCCGAAGTGTTGAACAACGGCTGTCGGATCCCGGCTCCGGCTCAACTTCTGTGGACCCGGAACGGCGCCGCAGGGCGTGCGCTGGACAAGCTCGCAGGTCGGCTGCGGTGCCGACGGGATTTGAACCCGCGGACAGATGGGGGCAGGCCCGCCCCGTCTCCGTCAGTCGCCGTGAGCGGGACCTCGCCCACGGCGATCGCAATGGGCCGCTCTGCCACGGCACCGCAGCCTGCGAGAATGCGCGCCCTCCCGCTCCGGCTCACGATAGAGGAGCGCCCTCTGCGCAGCGAGCCTTTATCCAGTGCCTACGGTGGTAGCCGCGGGCGTACCTGCGGTGGTGCCCACGTGCGGTCGCCGCCCCCGCTCCCGGCCGGGTTCAGGCGGTCTGCAGGGCGTTCATGAGGGCGGTCTGCTGCTCGGTCAGCTTTCCGTCGGTGCGGGCCCCGCCTGCTTGCGCAGCCACCTACCGGGGCGGAACGCGGGGTCGTCGCCCAGGCCGGTGCGGGCGGCGCCGGAACGCCCACCGGCCCAGTCGATACAGAACGTCACCGAACACGCCGCCACCGGGCAAGCAGACGTCCGCCTCGCTTACACCGGCAGCAGGCTCCGGATCACCGTCACCAACGACGGCCCCGCCTGCACCACCCCGGCGACGGCATCATCGGCATGCGCGAACGCGCCCAGTCCGTCGGCGGCCACCTGCGCGCCCAGCCGCAGCCGGACGGCGGCCTCACCGTGAGCGCCGACCATCCCTGCGAATGACCACTCCCCCTTCCGTCATGGGGTGCCGGCCCTTGACCGGTTGGTCCCGCTACCAGCTGTCCGAGCCGATCTCACCGCTGACCAGCTCGCCGCCGGCGCCGCGTCGTAGGCGGGGACGGCAGCGGCTGTCGCCTTGGGTCGGCAGCCGCGTCAGCCCATCACCGAATCATGACGATCGGACTTTCAACAGTTCATGGTCCAGGTGTGAGAGCCGCCCTGGTCGTTCGCGCTCTTGTTGTAGGCGACCTCCTGCCCGGGGGCGAGGCAGATGGTGACGCGGCCGGTCAGTTCCCGCCCCTCGTACACCTTCACGTGGTCCTTGACGCCAGGGCCCGAAATGCCGTGGTTGGCCCAGGAGGAGTCGTGCTTGAACATGTCGCCCTCCCACCAGTGGTCGTCACCGCTGTGCTCGATCTTCAGGCCCGTGAAGTTCGCCTCCGTCCACACGCAAAAGTTCCCACGCCCACAGGGAACGGCCGAGGCCGGGCTGGCCGTGCCGATGGCCGCACCGAAGGACAGCACGGTGGTGGTGAGAAGGATGGTGAAGCGCCTCATCGGTGTGGATCTCCTGGGGTCGGTTCGTTGCTGAGTAGGGCGGTGGCTTCGGTCAGGGCGTGAGTCTGCAGCCGCTGCCAGTCGGCAAGCTCCGCCCGGTGTTGGGCACGGACCTGCGCGAGCGTGCGGTGCGTATGGTCGGCCTCCGGCTGGAGGTTGTTGACGACCACCGAAGTGCGAAACCAGGCGGCTTGGTCGCCGTACAGCCAGCGCTGTGCCTCGGCCAGACATCCGTCGGTGTGGGCCTGGACGACGTAGCCGGTCGGCAGGGTCAGGGACAGCTGCGCCGGCCCGGTGCCGAACAGCGCGTCCGTGACCCGCTGCTGGTCGCCGGCCGACAGCGACTGCCCCGGCCGGGGAGCGGTAAGCCCCTGGTGTCGTAGGCAGGAGTCAGTCAGCTCTGCGGTCGCCGCGGCGATGATCTCCTCTGTGCTCGGACGGGCTGGCGCAGGGCTGCAACCAGCAAGCACCGCAGTCACGGCGAGAAGCGCGCAGGCTGGCCGTGCTGCGGCCCGCGGCCCGGAGCGCGGTACCGATCGGCTCGGCTTCCGTCCCGGGGCAGTGCCCTTCACTCCATCGCCCTAACGATCCTGGTTGCCCAGCTGCTGGTCTCACGCACGGCGACATCGTCTCGTGCGACTGATCGGCCAGTCGGTGCAACCAAGGTTGCCGTGCCCTGAACGGGTGGTCATTTCCTCCTCCGGTGGTCAGTGCCCTCCCCAGAGTTGACGTGTTCCGGGGGAAGGCTCACATACGGTCCGGACCCGCGAACTGCACCGCTACCTGCGCCGGCGCAACACCAACGCCCGCCACCCCGACGTGCTGGCCGCCCAGCGCCGGGAACGCGCCCGCGTCCGCAGCGAGAAGGGCCTCCGCTGGGCCGGCAGACCCGCCCTCGCCGCGTGATCAGGCGACCGAGCGCGGAGCGTCACACGTTCGTACCCCGGGCGATCCGGTACAGCACATTCCGACGCAGTGGCCCCTCGGGCGCGGCTGGGTCGTCGAAGTCGTCAGCGGGGTCCCGGGTCATGCCGATCCGGCGCATGACCGCCTGGGAGCGGAGGTTGGTGGCTGTCGTTACGGCCAGGATTTCGGGGAGTCCAAGGGCCTCAAGGCCGAAGGCCAGACCCGCCACGGCGGCCTCGGTAGCGTAGCCCTGGCCCCAGGCTGAACGAGCGAGCCTCCAACCGATCTCCACCCCCGTGAACGGCATGCCGTCATCCACCCGGTCCAGGCCGGCGAAGCCGATGAACTCGCCCGTGGCCAGTACTTCGATCGCCCACCACCCGTAGCCTCGCTCGTCGAACTCGGTCTGGAACCGTGCCACGGAGGCATCGCTCTGTTCACGGGTCAGCAGGTCACCCAAGTGCTGCCGGACCTCGGGGTCGGCATTCATCGCCGCCCACGGTTCAAGGTCAGAGTCCTGCCATCGACGGAGGATGAGGCGATCGGTACGCAATTCAGTCATGTTGCCAAGCCAACGTGGGCCGCGGTCCCAAGGCAATCCGCTTTCCTCGGGGCTGCTACCGCCCAGCAGACGGGACTCAACACGCCCCCAGGGCAGCGAGGCGGCCACTGACCCGGCGAACCTTCGCGGTCACAGCACGGGTGCGCTACCGCGATGTCCCGAGTCCTGGTGCTGCCTCAGGGCGCTGCGGTCTTCTTCGTCGTCATGGCGCCACCCTGGCCGAGGCCGGTGGTGGACAGCGGGCGCACTGTCGACAGACCGACGCAGCCCAGCTCGGTGACCTCCGGCTGGGCCGCGCGCAGCGGTAGCACGCCCTGGGGCCCGGGCGGGCCGTCAGAACCTGCGACGCACGACCGGCCGGGCCGGGCCTGCTCGGCGCCGGGCAGGTAGGTCGGCCGAGGTCGGGTTGCCAGTACGCGGTCTCGCGGTAACCGGCGGACTGCGGGGTGACCTCCGCCGTGACGAAGCCCCCTCCTTGTCGGGCTTGCCCCGCACCGGCACGGTGCGCGCCCGAGGGGCGTGCGGCGGAGCGCCCGCGCTTTGGCGAGTGCGTCGGCGGTCAGGCCCGTGCCGCGGGCGGTCAGGCGCGGGAGGAGCATGGCAAGAACGTAACGTTCGTTACATCAACCCTGTCAATGACGTTTTGATGTAACATTCGAGTCGTGGAATCCGTGGTGTCCCGACTCGAAGCCGCCTACTCCGGGCTTCCGCGGGGTGAGCGCGCGGTCGCCCGGGTGATCCTGGACGACTATCCGTTCGCCGCGCTGGAATCCCTGCGCACGCTCGCCGACCGCGCCCGGGTGAGCCCGCCGACCGCCTCCCGCCTGATCGACCGGCTCGGCTTCGACTCCTTCACCGACTTCCAGGCCGGCGTCCGCGCCGACGCCCAGGACCGGTCGAGGCTGCGCGCGTTCGCCGCGCAGACGCCCGACCCCGGCAGCGCCGCACGCGAACTGCAGGACGGCCTGGCCGGCGCGCTCGCGGCCGTGAACACCCCCCTGCTGGACTCGGCGGCCGACGCCCTCGCGGCGGCCCGCTCGGTCTGGGCGCTGGGCGGCCCGCTCAGCGAACTGGCCGCCGACTACCTGGTTCGCCAGTTGGGCGCGCTGCGCCCGCACGTGCGGCTGGTGCCCGCGCCCGAACACGAACGGGCCCGGTCCCTGCTCGACATCACGCCCCAAGACCTCGTCGTCGCCTACGACTTCAAGCGCTACTCGGCTCCCACCTCCGCCTACGTCCGCACGGCCCGCGAACACGGCGCGCGCCTGCTGCTCGTCACCGACGCCTGGAGGTCACCCCTGGCCGACCACGCCCAGGTCCTCATCCCCCTGCCCCACGAAGCCGCGGGACCGATCGCCCCCCTCACCCACCAGATCGCCGTGACCGAGCTCCTCCTCGTCGCGACCGCCTCCCGCCTCGACACCGCGGCACGGCTCACCGAACTCGACGCCCTCGCGGCCGCCCTGCGACGCGACGCGTGACCGGGACCGCCGGCGGCCTCGGTACCCGGCGGCGGCCGGGCCGGAGAACCATGCGGGTGCCCGGCCGGAGGACGACGGTCCTCCGGCCGGGCACCTGGGCCGAGCTGCGTATGCCGGCCGGGGAGCCATCCCCGCTGTCGCAGCCCCGGGGCCCGGCGACCACTCGGCCGACGCGGGTGATGACCCAGGACGCCTTGCCCCGGCGCAGCGCGCGGCCGACGGCCGGGACGATGTCGGTGACGCTCGACTGGCATGGACGTGGTGGCGGTCACGCGCTCTCTCCGATCATCTGCAGGTAGGTGTCCTCCAGTGAAGTCTGGCTGACCGTCAGGTTCGGGATGTGACCGGAGTAGTGGCCGGCCAGCTCGATCACGGTCCGGGTGGCATCCGAGGTCTCGGTCCAGTGCTGTCCCTCGGTGTCCCGCCAGCCCACGACCGCCTTGGCCACGTGTCGTCCGCCCAGGTGGGCGGGGGTGTCCACGTCGATGATCTGGCCCTTGCAGAGCACGCCTACCCGGTCCGCCAGCCGTTCGACCTCGTCCAGGTAGTGCGTGGTGAGGACGACGGTGGTCCCCTCCGTCCGCAGCCGCTCGATCAACTCCCAGAGCCGGGACCGGACTACGGGGTCGAAGCCGGTCGTGGGCTCGTCCAGGAACAGCAGCTCGGGACGGCCGACCAGGCCGAGCGCCACGTCCAGCCGACGCCGCTGCCCGCCGGACAGGTGGGCGGCACGGCTGTTCCGCTTCTCGGCCAGGCCCACAGCGGCGGCGAGTTCGTCCGGGTCGCGGGCGTCCGCGTAGAAGGAGGCGAAGTGGTTCAGGACCTCGCTGACGGTGAGCTGGGCGTGGTCGTGGGAGTCCTGGAGCACCACGCCGAACCGGCTCCCGGACCCGTCGACCTCCAGCGAGCCCTGCTCCACCAGCCGCCTCACCTTCTGCCGCAGGTCTTCCGTCACCGCAGCGACCGGCTCTGGTGGAGATCCTCGCCCCCCGCGTCACTGCCGGCGCCGGCGCTCCACCGAGTGCACGCTCACCCGCAGCGCCGCCGCGACGTCCGTGTTCCTGTCCACGTCTCGAAGCGTTCCACGGCCCGTCGCCGGACCCGCTCCCGCGCTCTCTCTCCGCGTCGGTCAAACCGCCGCCCTGCGCAATACCTCAGAGCACGCCCCCAACCGGGTGACATCAGAGCGTCCCGGTTCATTTCGTCGGCTGACACGACATGGATCATTTCTGTGTTCCGGTATCACTCACTGGAACGACACTCGCGATCCACCCGAAGGAGCCCCGATGCGACTGAGCATCTCTCGCAGAGCCCCCATTCACATGGGACTCACCCTCGTCGCTTTTGGCGTCATTACGCCACCCGCTACCGCACAAGCGGCCGCCTCGGACCCGGACGTACTCGGCGTTTCGCAGTCGGCTACGGGGCCCATCAACCCGGTGCCCGGCATGCCCTCCGCCGAGGCCAGAAGAACCGATCGCGCCACCACCCAGGGGCCGATCGTGAACGTGGCCAGCTGCAGCGAGAGCGACCTGCAAGCCGCGATCGGTGCCGTCGCGACGGTGGGCGGCACGGTCAACCTCAGGCCGGGTTGCACCTACACCCTCACTGACGCCACACCGCCGAACGACGACAACGGACTGCCGGTCATCACGAGCACCGTTACGATCAACGGAAGCGGCGACACCATCACCCGAGCGGCAAGCGCGGCCAATTTCCGCTTCTTCCAAGTCAGCGGCTCCAATGGGAACCTCACTCTCAACAGCCTGACCCTGAGCAACGGTCACGCGTCCAGCAGCCTCGGCAACGGTCGGGGCGGTGCCATCTGGCTCAGCGGCGGCGGGCCCGAACTGATGCTGAACAACACCATCCTCGCCACCAACACCGCCGACACCTTTGGCGGGGCCGTCGACAACGACAATGGCACGTTGACCGTCAAGGGGAGCGTGCTCCGCAACAACACCGCGGCGGCCGGCGGGGCCCTGTTCGTCAGCCCGTTCGGAGGCTCCGGCACGGCGGCCGTCAGCACAAGCACGATCACCGGCAACCACGCAAGAACCCTGGCCGGCGGGATCGCCGCCGCGGTCGGCACGACGGTGACGCTATCCAGCAGCGTAGTCTCCGGCAACGACGTCACCGGTAGCAATGCGCTGGGCGGCGGCATCGCACAAGCCGGCACCCTCACGCTGCAGACAAGCACGGTCACCGGCAACACCGCCACTGGTAGCAATGCGCAGGGCGGCGGCATCTACAACTTGACCGGCACGGTGCGGCTCACCGACAGCCCGGTCCTCGGCAACACCACCAACGGTACGAACTCCCGCGGTGGCGGCATCGTCAACACGGCCTCCGGCAACACGACTCTCACCCGTAGCCCGGTGACCAGGAACCAGGCGCTGGGAACGGGCGCGGATGCTGGCGGCATCTTCAGGGCCAGCGGCACGGTGACACTGAACGTCAGTCCCGTCGTCTTCAACCAGCCCAACAACTGCGGTAACCCCAGCACCGTGCCCGGCTGCGCCTAAACGACCTGGTGCGTGACAGCGGCGGCGACGTGTCGGCCTGATCGACGAGCGAGACCACCCGAGACGGCCGGCCGGTGTTCGCCGACGCCGCCGGCATCTTCCGCGTCGACATCGCGGACGACATCGCCCGCCCGCTCGCCACCCCTGCGGGCCCCGGCCAGCACACCTGCCTGCACGCCCAGCCCCTGCCCTGGCCAAGAGGCCACCCGACAACACACCGGGCCCGCGTGGCCGGGCCTGCCAGGAACTCGCCTCGGAGGAGCCGGGACGGCCAACCACGACCGAATCCGGTGACGACGCGCCGCGACGGTGTCCGCGCCACCGGACCGGGCCGCTCGGACAGCACCGCGGCCGTCTCCCGGTGGTCGTGGTCGGGCGTTGCCGGGCGGACACCGGGCCTTCGGGCCGGCCGTCGGGGTGATGGCGATCTGGGACGGCGAACCCGTCACTCGGCCGCCGGGGTGATCTCGTACATCCCGGGGCCGTCCAGGTAGCGCACCGTGTTGAGGTCGCGCTGCAGGACGGCATCCACCGGGTGGCTGAGCGTCAGGGTAGCCGGGTATTCGCGATCGTAGGTCGTCGCGGTGATCGCGTCGCCCGGCCTCACCTGCACGGTGAGGGAGTGGAAGCTCGCCAGCTGCTTGAGCCGGTCCAGCGCGCGGTAGCCCCGCAGCCGTCCCGAAGCCGGAGCGACCAGTGCCGCCCAGGCGAACGCGTGCCGCCGCCGGTAGGGCCGGCCCGCCCGGGCGCGGAACCGCTCGGGCCGGACGTAGGCGTCGACGCTCCACTCCAGCTGGCCCTCGCCCACGGCCTCGGCCGTGTAGTAGGGCAGCCCCGAAACGCGGGCGCCCACCTCGACCAGCCGTGGGCCGTCCGGGGTCAGCTTGATCTCCAGGTGCGCCGCGCCGTACCGGATGCCGAGGGCGTCCAGCACCCGGCGGCCGTAGTCGAAGAGCTCGCCGACCGGCTGTTCGTCGGAGCGCAGCAGCACCTGGGCGGTCACCAGGTCCCGCACCCCGTTGGCCTCGATCCGCTCGGTGCGCCATGCGTCGGTCAGCTGGTGCACACCCGCGCAACTGACCGTGTTCACGATGTACTCGGCGCCCACCAGGTACTCCTGGGCGACGACCTCGGTGATCGGCTCGCCCAGCACCGCACGGCGGCCGAGCAGCCTGCGCAGCGCGGCGGCCGAGTCCTGCGGCAGGTCGCAGAACGACACGCCGTCACCCCAGTAGCCGCGCAGGGGCTTGACGACCACGGTGCCGCCGACTTTCTCGTGCCAGGCCAGCAGTGCGGCTTCGTCACCGGTTCGCAGCTGCCGCATGCCGGGGACGCCCTGAGCCTTGATCGTTTCGATCTGCACGTACTTGTCGCGCCGCGCGCTGCTCAGGGCCGTGCCGTTGGAGGCCAGTCCCAGCCGCTCGGAGAGGGCGTCGGCGAGCTCCACCCCGGTCTCGCGGCCGGCCAGGACCGCGACCGGCCCCAGCTCTGAGAGCTGTGCGGTCAGGACGTCCAACTCGCCGTCGTGGACCAGCGCATGACCGAAGGCCCGGTCGTCCACCGGATCGACTCCTACCGGAGGGACGGGCGTGCTCCGGACCTGGATCACCTCGCCGCCCACCGCGTCGAACGCGCCGGTGAACCCGAAGGACGTGCCGAACGCGTCGACGACCGCGACACGGAATGCTGACATCGGTTGCCTGCCTACTGGTTGACCGGGGCGGAGCCGGGGCGGGTGAGATCGGCGCGGAGCGCGAGGAGCCGGTACACCGCATTGGTGAGCACGTGCCGGACGCTGAACCCCGACGTGCCGGGGTCCCGGCCGTCCAGGACGTCGTGTTCGCCGCCCTGCTCGCGGATGTCGCGACGGGTCAGCCCGGTCCGCTCCCGGAACGCCTCGGGGAGCGCGTGCCGGGTGACGCCCAGGTGCGCCATCCGGAAGTCCACGAACTTGTCGATCACCCTGACCAACCGGTCGCGGCCCGCGCGGTCGAGCACCAGCCGTCCGTCCCGCAGCCGCTGGGACACGTTCGCCCCGCGGATGGAGTCGCCGCGCCACCGCGCGATGACGGGCCGGGACCACGAGGGGAAGTAGGACATCGACTGGTCCAGGAAGATGCCGTATCCCTTCGACGGCGGCAGCAGCGCCAGTTCGAGGAGGTGGACACTGGGCATGAACGCACCGCTCGCGCCGCGCGGGCCGCCGGGATGGCCCATGTGGTAGGGGCGGAACCGGTTGAACGCCTCCTGCGACAGCCTGCGGTACCTGGCCATGTGCCGCGTGAACTCCGCAAGGTGTTCGACGACGTCGTCCAGGACCGCGGCCGGTCGGGCGGCGGCCGCCGGCAGGACCAGCGAGCGCAGGCCGTAGGCGGCCGATTTGGCCCACGGTTCGGAGACGTGGTGGCCGAGGTAGAAGTCCCGTTCGAAAGCGGCGTCCCGGCCTGCGGAGAACACCCGGATGTCCCCGCTGCGCCGGTACTCCTCGCAGTTGACGTCGATCAGGAGTTCATAGCTCAGATGGGGATCCAGCGTGGGGAACCTGGCGCACTGGGCGGATATCAGCTCGGCCAAGGCGCGGGGCGCGGCCTGCGGCCCCGCGGGCGCGTAACCGCTGAGCAGGAAGAGCAGATCGAGCTGGAGGAGGCGCGCGGTCCGCTCGTCGTCCTCGGCGAGGCACTGCGGAGTCACCATCCGGAGCATCTGCTCCTGGGAGTCGGCGAGCTGTTGGTACGTCAGATGCTCTGCCGAAAGGTCGCTGAGGGCGGAGGGGAGGCTGCGCAGGACGTATTCACGCAGCGGCGAGCCCGAGCGACCGGGTGCGGGAGAGGTGTGCGGCCGGGGGTGTGCGACACCCTCGAAAAGCTGGCTGCTGTTCACGTCTGCTCCTTGCCGGTCGCCGCGACCGGCCGTAGTGGCACTGGGGTTGGTGTGGCTCGGAGGCCCGGCTGCCTGCCGGGGCCCGTACCGGCGGCGCCGAGGCCGCGCGGGCACCGGTGGCTCACTGCTCCGCCGGGAAGTCGGCGGCGGCGCTCGCCCCGGCCCACTTCCGGGTCTCCTCCGCTCGCGCCGCACCGGCGGCCAGGGCGGCGGTCACGGCCTGGGCGCCGAGCAGCAGCCGGCGTGGCGGGTCGTCGTGGCCGATGACGTCGATGATCACTCGGGCGGCGCGGGCCGGGTCGCCGGGCTGCGTGCCGTTGTTCTCCCGCCGGTACCGGTTCATGGCGCCGACGGTCTCCTCGTAGTCGGGCCCCACCGGGTGCAGCTCCATGGACGAGCCCTGCCAGTCCGTCCGGAAGGCTCCGGGCTCGACGATGACCACCTTCACCCCGAACGTTGCGACCTCGCCGGCCAGTACCTCGGAGAAGCCCTCGACGGCGAACTTCGCGCTCTGGTAAGCACCCATGCCCGGGGTGCCGCCGACCCGGCCACCCAGGGACGAGAACTGCACGAACACTCCCGACCGCTGCTCGCGCAGCACCGGCAATGCGGCCCGGGTGACGTTGACGACCCCGAAGAAGTTCGCCTCGAACTGCTCGCGGAAGTCCTTGTCCGTCATCTCCTCGATCGGGCCGCTGTTGGCGTATCCGGCGTTGTTCACCACCACGTCGAGCCGCCCGAACGCCGCGACCGCGCCGTCCACCGCGGCACGGGCCGCAGCCGCATCGGTCACGTCCAAGGCCGTGGTGCGGACCCGCGCCCCGTAGCGGGAGACCAGGTCCGCCAGTTGCTCCGGCCGCCGAGCCGTCGCCAGGACCTGGTCCCCGCTCTCCAGAACCGCTCCGGCCAGGCACCGCCCGAAGCCCCGGGACGCGCCGGTGATCAACCACGTGCGAGTCATGTCAAGCCCCTTGTGCTCTGTCGTGAGACCCATCGGTCACCACTGTCATGTGCGGTGCATCGGTCTCGCATCAGTCATATGACTTTGAGTCGGCGATGGCGGCCGGGCCAGGGGGGCCGAACCCGTGCCGCTCGGCCGGCGCTGCTCGACCATCTGGCCGGGCAAGCGGGGCGGTTGCAGGTCGTACCCGCCGCCGGCGTCGAAGCCAGCCCCGACCGACGGGCCTGGCAGCTGGATCCGTCGCTCGACCCGCCTTGTCGGGAACGGGTCTGCGGCGCCGTAGGACCTCTACTGGGCCCTGTAGCCGCCGTCGACGCTGAGGATGGTTCCGGTGACGAAGGACTCGGCCGGTGAGGCGAGCCAACGGAGCCTCGGGCGCGGGCCGGTTCACACATCGGCGGTTCACACCTCGGGGGCCGCGGTCTCCTGCAGCGTGCCGTCGGCCAGCCGGAGCCAGCGGTTCACCCCGATCTCGGCGAGGAAGCGCTCGTCGTGACTGACCACCAGGAAGGCGCCCCGGTAGGAGCTCAGGGCGCTCTCCAACTGGCCGGCGCTGACCAGGTCGAGGTTGTCGGTCGGCTCGTCGAGCAGCAGCACGTCGGGGCGCTTGAGTAGTTGGGCGGCGAGGCCGAGGGAGACGATCTGACCGCCGCTGAGCGTGTGCAGGCCGCCGTCCAGGGTGGGGTTGGTCAAGCCGGGACGGTCGAGCTGGGCGCGGGTGCGATCCTCGATGTCCCAGTCGTCGCCGATGGTGGTGAAGTGCCGCTCGTCGACGTCTCCGGGCTCGACGGCGTCGATGGCCCGGATGATCCCGGCGACGTCGAGCACCTCGGCGACGGTGAGGTCGGAGCTCAGGGGCAGGCTCTGGCGGAGGTGGCCGAGCCGGCCGGTGACCGTCACCGAGCCGGTCGTGGGCGTGATTTTAGCGGGCAGGCCGACGAGGCCGTCCATCGAGGAGACGTGGTGGCCAGGGGGCGCGGAAACCGTGCGGCTCAGCAGGCCTCATGTTCGTAGGATGGGTGAAGCTCCTCCGGGAGGAACTCGTCCCCGGAGGTGACATGCCACCACACGCGAAACACCGGCTGCTCGGGCGGAACCGGGAGTTGGAGGCGCTGGACCGCCTGCTGCGCGAGGTGCGCGAAGGGCACAGTCGGGTGGTGGTTCTGCGAGGTGAGGCCGGCGTGGGCAAGTCGGCGCTGCTCGACCACCTGGCCGGGCAGGCGGCGCAGATGCAGGTCGTACGCGCGGTCGGTGTCGAAGCCGAGTCGGAGTTCGCGTATTCGGCCTTGCAACGGCTGTGCGCTCCGCTGTTGTCGCAGCTGGATCGACTCCCGTCGGTGCAGCAGGACGCGCTGCGTGTCGCGTTCGGCCTGAGCGCGGGGAACCCGCCCGAGATGCTGCTGGTCGGGATGGCGATCCTCGGTCTCTTCGCCGAGGCGGCGGCCCGGACCCCGCTGGTATGCCTGGTCGACGACGTGCAATGGCTGGACCTGATGTCCCGGCGGATCCTGGCGTTCGTCGGACGTCGGCTGGACGCCGAGTCGGTGGCGTTGGTGTTCGCCGAGCGGATCACCGACGGGAAGATGGAGGATGAGGGCCTTTCCGGCCTTCCGGAACTTCCCCTGCGCGGGCTGGCCGACGTCGACGCCCGGGTGCTGCTCGACAGCGTTCTGCCGGGGCCGGTCGACGCTCGCGTGCGGGACCGGATCGTCGCCGAGACCGGTGGGAATCCGCTCGCCCTGCTGGAGTTGCCCCGGGGTCTGTCACCGGTGGAATTGGCGTTCGGCTTCGGAGGGCCCGGCGCCGGCCCGGTGGCGACCCGGGTCGAGGACGGATTCCGTCGGCGCGTCGATGCGTTGCCGGCCGATGCCCGGGCCCTGTTGCTGGTCGCGGCGGTCGAACCGGTCGGTGACGGGCCGCTGTTGTGGGATGCTCTGCGTCTGCTGGGCATCGGGCTGGAGGCCGCGGCAGTGGCTGAGGCCGCAGGCCTGATCACCTTGGGAGCCTCGGTGCGGTTCCGGCACCCGCTGGTGCGTTCGGCCGTCTGGCGTGGCGCGGATGCCGCCACGCTGCGCGCGGCGCACCGCGTCCTGGCCGAGGCCATTGACGCCCTGCGCGCCCCCGACCGGCGGGCCTGGCACCAGGCTCACGCCGCGGTCGGGCCGGACGAGGAGGTCGCCGCCGCGCTGGAGCGCTCCGCCGACCGGGCCCTGGCGCGCGGCGGCCGGGCCGCCGCCGCCTCCTTCCTGGAACGTGCCGCCGCGCTCACCCCCGACCCGAAGGAGCGGGCGCGGCGCGCGCTGGCGGCCGCGGACACCCACCTCGCCGCGGGCGTGCCGGCTCGGGTGCCCGACCTGCTCGCCGCCGCCGAGCTGGGGCCGCTGGACCGGCTGCAGCAGGCCAACGCCAGCCGGCTGCGGGCCAAGGTGTCGTCCATGACCGACTCGGGGCCGGGCGCGGTGCAGCCGCTGCTCGACGCGGCGCTCCGGCTCAGGGACCTCGACCCGGCCGTCGCACGGAAGACCTACCTCGACGCGTTCGGCGCGGCCATTCGTGCCGGCCGGCACGACGAAGGCGGACTGCGGCGAGTCGCCGACGCCGCTCGCGACCTGATACCCGGCGACGAGCCGGCGGGAGTCTTCCTTCGTGCCCTGGTCGTGTGGACCACGGACGGGCCGGCCGCCGCCTTCCCGCTGCTGGCGCGGGCGCTGCGCTCCCTCACCGACGAGGAGGACCCGTCCGTCCTGTGGGCTGCCGCGAACGCCGCCGCGGAGCTGGGCGATCTCCAGGCCTGGCTGGACGTCACCGATCGGGCGGCCCGCTTCGCCCGGACGACGGGAACGCTGTCGATCCTCTCGATGGTGCTGCCCTACCGGGCGGCCGCGCTGGGCTATGCAGGGCGTTTCTCCGAAGCCGGGGACCTGCTGGCCGAGGCCGCAGCCGTTGAGAAGGCCACCGGCGTGGTTCCGCGCATGACGGCCCTGATCGGCGCGTATCGGGGACGGGAGCGACCGGCCCTGGAGCTGATCGAGGCGATGGAACGGGACGGTGAGCAGCCCGCCCTGGGACGGCTCACCGGCATGGCGGCGTGTGTGCGGGCCGTGCTCCACAACGGCCTGGGCAACTATCCGCTCGCCATGGAAGCGGCGCTCCGGAGCATGGAGTACCAGGACCTCAACGTGCATTTCTGGGCGAGCAGCGAGCTGGTCGAGGCCGCGACCCGGGCCGGCCACCCGGCGGTGGCTGCCCGAGCGCGCGAGCGGCTGGCCGACTGGGCCCTGGCCGGCACGCCCTGGGCCCTGGGTGCGCAGGCCGTCGCCGACGCTCTGACCGGAGCATCCGAGCAGGCCGAGGACCGCTACCGCGAGGCCGTCGACCATTTCGGCCGGGGCGGGCTCGGCGTGTTCGAGGTCCGGGCCCGGCTGCTGTTCGGGGAGTGGCTGCGCCGCCAGAACCGGCGCGCGCAGGCCCGTACCGAGCTGCGGGCGGCGTACGAGGCGGCCGCGGACACGGGTATGGAGGCGTTCGCGGAGCGGGCCCGGCGAGAGCTGCTCGCCACCGGTGAGACTGTCCGCAGGCGGACCGTCGGCGCACCGGTCCTGACCCCGCAGGAGGCGCAGATCGCCCGCCTCGCGGCCGCCGGGCACGCGAACGCGGAGATCGGCGCGCAGTTGTTCCTCAGCCCTCGCACGGTCGAGTGGCACCTGCGCAAGGTCTTCGCCAAGCTGGGGATCTCCTCCCGTCGCGAGATCGACGGTGCATTGTCCGAGCGGTGATCGCCGTTGTCCGGCGGATCGGCGGGACGACTACGGCAGCACGGTGCGCGACTCCCGCCGAGAGCTGATGCGGAGTTCGGTGAACACTCACAGGTGGTCGGCGTCCACCACGGCCTGGGCGAACGCCGTCGGCGCCTCCTGCGGCGCGTTGTGGCCGATGCCGGGGAGCACTCGGTGCTCGTACCGGCCGGTGAAGAACTTCCGGTACCCGGTGCCGTCGGTCGTGGGCAGGAACGGGTCGAGCGCGGGGTCCAGGGCGATGGTCGGCACCGTGACGGCCGGCCGGGCCGCGAGCAGCTGCTCGTAGCGGTCGTAGCAACGCTCGCCGTCGGCCAGGCCGAGGCGCCAGCGGTAGTTGTGGATCACGATGGCGGCGTAGTCGGGGTTCTCGAACGCCGCGGCGGTGCGCTCGAAGGTGGCGTCGTCGAACTTCCAGGTCGGGGAGACCTCGTCCCACACCAGCCGGCACAGGTCGTGCCGGTACTGCTTGGTCTCCATGGCGACGCGGCCCCGGTCGGTGGCGAAGTAGTACTGGTACCACCAGGTGTGCTCGGCCTTCGGCGGCAGCGGGTTCTGCTGCGAAGGGATGTTGACGATGAGGTAACCGCTCACCGCCACCAGGGCCTTGACCCGCTCGGGCCACAGCGCCGCGATGGTGCCGGCGGCCCGCGAGCCCCAGTCGAAGCCGGCCAGCACCGCCTTGTGGATCTTCAGGGCGTCCATCAGGGCGATGATGTCGAGGGCGATCGCGGCCTGCTGACCGGTGCGGACGGTCGTGGGAGACAGGAAGTTCGTGGTGCCGTGGCCCCGCAGGTACGGCACGATCACCCGGTAGCCGGCGTCCGCCAGCAGTGGCACCACGTCGACGAAGCTGTGGATGTCGTAGGGCCAGCCGTGCAGGCAGATGACCACGGGGCCGTGCTCGGGCCCGGCCTCGGCGTAGCCGATGTCGAGCACGCCGGCCTGGACCCGCTTCAGGTCGGTGAACGTGGTGTGCGTGCCCGGGGCGATGGCCGGGACGACCGGGGCCGGGCGGCCGGGCCGGTCGGAACCGGCGGCGAAGGCGGCGGGCGAGTTCGATGCCGCGCCGAGCGACACGGCCGTGGCGCCCATGCCGAGACCGACTGCCTTGGTGAAGGTACGCCTGTTGATCATGTCTGTTCCTTCCTGGGGACTCGTTGATGTCTCCACTGTTCTTCGGCCACCGGCACGACACATCAGTCACATGACGTCGAGACGCGCGAAGGCGCTCGCGGACGCACGAAGGACCTGCCGGGCCGCCACGTTCAGTCATTCGACTGATTCCACCGTGCTTCCGCTTGGTGATCCTCGAAGGAGCGCCGCGATGCCGGCGGATCGTCGTGTGTGCAATCGGAAGGTCTGGCCGTGAAGCAAACCCCCGTCGTCCTCATCCACGGTGCGTGGTTCCACATTTCCTCCTGGGAGGGCTGGGCCGAACGGTTCACCTCGCACGGTTACGCGGTGTGCGTCCCGGGCTGGCCCGGTGAGGCCCCCACCGCCGAGCAGGTCCGCCGTGATCCCGGCCCGCTGCGCGACCTCGGGCTCGCCGCGCTCACGGCCCACTACGAGAAGATCGTGCGTTCCTTCGACAACCCGCCGGTCCTCATCGGGCATTCGGCCGGCGGCCTCATCGCCCAGCACCTCCTCGGAGCCGACCTCGGCCGCGCCGCCGTCGCCCTCGCGCCGCTGCCGGCCGGCGGTGTGCCGCTGGACCACGGTCGGCCCCGGCCGTGGTCGCCGCTGCCGGCCGACTCGACCCGGCACCCGTGCTTCGAGCCGCTGCCGCGCACCCGGTTCCGACACGTCGTCGCCAACGCGGTCGGTGAGGAGGAGGCCGCGAAGCTCTTCGACCGGTACGCCGTCCCGGCCCCCCTCCGGCTGCTCGCGGACCTCGGACTCGATCGCACCGCCGCCGGGCCGGCCGACACCGTCGTGAACACGGCGAATTCGGCGCGCGGACCGCTCCTGCTCGTGTCCGGCCAGGAGGACCGGATGGTCCCGGACGCCGTGACCCGCTCGGTCTACAAGCTCTACGGCGACTCCTCCGTCGTGACCGATCTGAAGCAGTTCGCCGATCGAGGGCACTCCATGGTGTTCGACAGCGGCTGGCGCTCGGTCGCCGACCACGTCCTCGCCTGGCTGGCCGCCAACGGCATCGAGGCCGTGACCGCACAGAACTGAACACGGGCATCAGACCTGCGTAGCCGCGTCAGTCCGGCTCAGCGCGTCGCGCAGCGCCGCCCGGGCCGTGATGCCCAGCTTGGGGAAGATGCGGTACAGGTGCGAGCTGACGGTGCGGGGCGACAGGCGCATCCGCTCGCCGATCTCCTTGTTCGTCAGGCCGCTCGCGGCCAGGTCGGCGATGCGGCGTTCCTGCCAGGTCAGCGAGGCCAGGTTCAGCGTCGAGACGCGGGGCGGGGTCCCGGTGGCGCGCAGTTCGGCCCGGGCCCGTTCGGTCCAGCCGGCCGCGCCCAGCTGCTCGAACGCCTCGGCCGCCGGGACGAGGTACTGCCGCGCCGCCGCCGGGCCCTGGACGTGGCGCACCCGGATGCCGTGCGCCAGCCGTATCCGGGCCAGCTCGAACGGGAAGCGGGCGCCGTCCGGGTGGGCTTCGGCACGCGTGAACATCTCGGCGGCCTCCCGCTCGTTCTCGGCGGTCATCGCCAGCGCGCCGTAGGTGATCAGCCCCAGGCGGGGCGACACGGACGGCAGGCCGGCGTCGCGGGCGGCGAGGGCGTGCGCCCGGGCCTGCTCGACGCGTCCGGTGTGCTGGGCGGCCTCGACGAGATCGAGCAGGGTGCGCGATGCCTGGTACGCGTAGGGCCGGAACGTGCCCGGCTGTGTGATGCCGATGGCGTAGAGGTACGCGGCCTCGTAGTCGCCGGAGCTCAGCGCGGCGGTCGCACCGGCGGAATCGGCGACCTGGGTCAGGAACCCCAGTCCGCGCGGACGGGCCCAGGCGTCCACCTCGGCCTGCAGGTCCCGCGCCCGCCCGACCTGTCCGCGCAGCGCCGCGAGCTGGGCCAGGTACGCTCGGCTCTGGGCGGCGAACAGGTGGTGGCCGTGCTCGGTCGCCAGGTCCAGGCCGCGCTGTCCGGTGTCCTCAGCCTGCGCCCATTCGCCGACCGCCATCTGGTCGAGCATGATCTGGTGCAGCATGACCATGCCGGTGGCCACGGCTCCGGTCTCCAGCTCGCGGTCCACGACGCGCTGCAGGTGGGGGCGGTAGTGGCTCAGTACATCGAGGTGGTACGCGGCCGCGCCCAACCGCGTGACGTCCCAGGGCTCCAGATCCGGCAGGTTGGCGGCGGCCTGTCTCACCGGCCCAGCCCAGCCTGCTCCGTGCCTGGTCACATCGCTCCAGGTGCCGCTGTAGAGACGAGAATGTCCGGTGACGAGGTCGCCCATGGAGGCGAGGAGTTCGTGCGTGCTCTCCCAGGCCGCGCGGTCCCCGCTGAACTGGCTGATCGCCAGGAGAAGGTTCACCAGCCGGGTGAGGACCTCCTCGGGCTGGGCCTTGCCGTCGGCTGACGCGGTGGCGGTCCCGCCGTCCCGCAGCGTCTCGATCGCCGCAGAGACCTGTCGGTGGGTGGTGCGGACGTCCCCGTCCTGGTAGAGCGCCCGGTAGGCCGCGGCCAGCACCGAAGCCGGCGACTCCGTCGAACCGGCTGCGAGGTTCGCCTGGACCAGCCGGTGCGCCTGGCCGAGGCGGGCGGCGTGACCGGCGACGAAGGCCGCGTCGGTCAGTCGCCGGGACCGGTCGGTGTGGTTCTCGCTGAGCTCGGCGGCCCGGGTCAGCCAGGCCACGGCCGACAGCGCGCCGCCGCGCCGGGTCGCCGACTCGGCCGCCGCCTCCAGGATGTCGGCGACCTCCTCGTCCGGATCGACCGTCGCCGCCGCCAGGTGCGTCGCCCGGCGTTCGAGGTTCTCCCGATGAACCTGCGCCAGTGCCAGGTGCGCGGCGCGGCGCTGGTTGGGAGTCGCCGTCCGCACGACGGCGGACCTCACGAGCGGGTGCCGGAAGACGAAATCCCCGGTGACCACCTCGATGTCCAGCAACCCGGCGGCCACTGCCGCGTCGGCGTCGCGCATGCGGTAACGGGTGCCGGGGACGGCGTCGGTGCCGCTCGGGGGCCCGGCGCCGTCGAGCGCGCCCATCAGCAGCTCGGTCCGCACCCGCTCGTCGAGGGCTGCGATGCGGGTGCCGAACAGCCGTTGCAGCCGCCGGGGCAACGGCAGACCGTGCTGACCGATCAGGTCTTCGGCCGGAAGGTCGCGCGACCGGCCGGCGAAGTGGGCAGGCAGCTCCACCAAGGCCAGCGGGTTGCCCTGGGCCTGCTCCAGGACGATTCGACGGGCCCGTCGGCTCAGCTCCGGGTACCGGTGGTCCAGCAGGCGTGCCGCGTCCTCGTCGACGAGGGCGGTGATCGGCAGTTCGGGCAGTGCGGCGGTGTCGAAGCGCGACGGGAGATCGGTGCGGACCGCGACCAGCAGCTTCACCGGGCCGCCGGCCAGGCGCCGGCCCACGAAGCCACAGACGTCGGCACTGGAGTCGTCCAGCCATTGCCCGTCGTCGAGGACCAGAAACAGCGGCCGCTGTTCGGCGGAGAGCGACAGCAGGCTGAGAACGGCGATGCCGAGCGTCATGACCGACGGCGGGTCGCCCCGCATTCCGCCGAACACGGCGCCGAACACTGCCCGGGTCCCGTCGTCCAGCCGCGCGACATCGGAGAGCAGCGGATGGAGGAACTGGTGCAGCCCGGCATAGGGCAGCTCGGACTCCGCCTCGACGCCGGCGGCCCGGATGACGACGTGGCCCTCCTGCTCCGCCAGCGCGGCGGCGCGGCTCAACAACGAGCTCTTGCCGACCCCCGTCTCCCCCCGCAGGACGAGAGCCTGGCCCGTGGCGGACTTCACGAACGCCACGAGCTCCGCCTGCTCGTCCTCGCGGCCCACCATCGTCGTGGTGACGCCCCATCGCTGGAACCCGGTCATGTCCCCCTACCCCTTCCTGATGTCGCTCTCACCGCGCGGCAGCTCCCTCAGCGCCAGCGCTTCGCCGCGTGCTTCGGCGACGATCGCGTCTCGCACACGGGGGTGCACCGGACCGGGCAACACCGAGTCGAGCAAGGCCCGGGCATCGTCGTCGCGGAGCCCGTCCACCTGTGGTTCCGGCAGGCCGGCAAGGAGTCCGGCGCTGGTCGGCGTGCGGACCGCCGCCGAGGTGGGCACGGCGAGGACCGGGCCTGCCGCGCCGGGTGCGGGCCGGCGACCCGTTCGACGGTGCCGGCGTGGTGGAAGACCCCGCCGGCGTCGTGGAAGACCTCGCTGACCTCGACCCCGGCGGCCGCCAACTCGGCGCGGTCCGCGACGACGACGTCCACGATCAGGTGCACACCACGCCCGGATCCCGGCGCCGCGTCGGTCACGCCGCTGCCGATGGTGAGCGACGCGGCCGAACCGGGCGGGGTCAGGTGCACGATCCGGAAGCCGCCGGGGCCGGAGAAGTCGACGTCCTCGCGGAACCCGCTCCGCGTGGAGAAGTCCTTGGCCCGGTCCACGTCCGAAACCGGGACGACGACGGACCCGATCCTGAATTCCATCCCCGTCAGCTCCATTCGCCGCAACGGAAGCCGGTCGGCGTCCACCGCTCACGATCCCGGGACCGCGAGCCTGTCGAGCCAGTGCCGAACCCTGGCCAGTACCCGGGCCCGGGGGCGACCAGTGTCCGGCACGGGGTCGACGGGGCGCCGCTGCAGGGGAGCCTGAGGACAGCCGTTCAGGACATCCACGAGAGGAAGACCCGCTATGGCCGTCAACTACACCGCCACGGTCGAAGTCACCGGCGAGGGCCGCAACGGCGGCACCGCCCGCTCCGCCGACGGTCTGCTCGAACACCGCCTGTCCATCCCCAAGGAACTGGGCGGAGCCGGCGACGCGACCAACCCGGAACAGCTCTTCGCCGCGGGCTGGGCCGCCTGCTTCCTCGGCGCCCTCCGCCACGCCGCCGCCCAGCGCAAGATCAGGCTGACCAGCACCTCGATCACCGCCGAGGTCACCCTCCTCCACGGCGACGACGGCGAGTTCTCACTCCTGGCCACGCTGGCACCGCGCCTCGGCGGTGTCGACCAGCGCACCGCCGAGGAACTCGCCGAGGCCGCCCACCGGATCTGCCCCTACTCCAAGGCAGCCCGGGGCAACATCCCCGTCACCATCAAGGCCGCGGCCGTCTGAGGACCCGCGACATCCGGGCGTGCCCCGGCTGGCCCGCGCACGAGCGGGCTGGCCGGGGACGCATGCGGAGGACGGAACGGAGATGCCGGAAACAGAACCCGAGAGCACACCGGACGGCGCCCCCGTGGCCCGCAGAACGGTGCTGGGCATGCTCGGCGCCGGGGTAGCGGGGCTGATCACGGCACCGTCACGAAGGTCGTGCGGCGCGCGGTGCCGGCCGTGAAGGGTGGAGGTCGACTGCTCGACCGTGGCGCCGGGGCGGGGCGGTGGGCGGCACGGTTGCGGGGGTGCCGGACGATCAACGGTCCATCGGGACCGACGGTTGAGTCAGATGACCGATGTGCCGCGGTCACTGCTGCTGCCAAGCTCTCCCGTGAGGGCTCCGCGCCGCCCGCTCCGGGCCAGCCCGTGCCCTGCGCGTGGCGCGTCGCCGGACCCGAATCACACCACGTCATCACTCCGGAGCGACCGCCACACCGGGGCTCACGGACCGGAAGGGCAGCAGACATGACCTCGCCACCCCACACCGCTTCGCACCGCCGCGCCACGGCCAGGCTCGCCACCCTGGTCGCCGTCCTCCTCACCGCGTTCGCCGCCGTCTTCGCGGGCACGGCCCCGGCCGGCGCGGTAACGCCCTGGCAGGAGGCGGACCACAACGCCAGCACCCCCGACTCCCCGGCGATGGCGTACTACCGGGGCAGCAACGTCGAGGCCATCCGCGGCCAGGACAACGCCCTCTGGTTCAACGTCGACGGCGGCCCGTTCAACCGCATCGGCGGGGTCACCTACGCCGCGCCCGCGATCACCGTGTTCCGCGGTGAGCTCTGGCTCTTCCAGACCGGGCAGAACGGCGACCTCTGGGCCCAGACCCTGGCCAATCCAAACGAGCCCAACCACCGCCGCTGGTACTGGAGTCCGCCCATCCAGTTCCGCACCCAGAACATCGGCGGCTCAGGTTCGGCCGTCCGTAACAACCTGAGCCCGGCCATCGCAGCCTCGCCGGACCTGCTGTTCATCGTCGCCGTGGGAGCCAACGAGCGCATCTACCAGGCCACCATGGGCATCAACCGGAACTTCAGCCCGTGGTCCGAGGTGCCGGGCGGCGCCCGGACGGAATCCGCGGCCGCCGCCGCGGCCTCGCCCGACAGCCGGCTGACCGTGCTCCACCGCGGCACCGACAACCGGATCTACCGCCAGGGCCTGTACTACCGGTACTGGCAGTGGGACAACAACTGGCAGCAGATCAGGAACACCAACACCAACGCCGCCCCGTCGATCGCCTACAACGGCCATGAGAACCTGATGGCGGTCGGCTGGCGCGACGCCAACTCCGGCCAGGTGCTGACCTGTGAGACCCTGACGTACGCCGCTGAGGCGACAGCCCCGCAGGGCGTGCCCCGCGGCAACAACGTCGCCAGCCCGTCGGCCCCGCGCCTCGACTCCGAGCCCGACGGCGTGGGCGTGACCATCCGGGGCGGCAACTTCTACGACGTCGGGGGCCACTACTTCCGGAACAACGTCATCTACTACATCCACAACTACTACGGCTGATCCAGCCCTTCGCCCGCCCCTTCCCCCTGGGGCCCACTGCGCCGTCCCCTCAGGTCCACCGGGCCCGAGGGGACGGCGTGGTCGTCCACGCACGGGCAGCCAGCCGGACACCGACAGGCGGCCAGGAGGCATCGCCCGGACGGGTGGAGTTTCACCCTGCGATTGGACACCGAGCACGGGATAAGCCCGCGCTTCGGACAAGCGTTTGCGCGCGGAGCCCGGGGTGCCCGGTCGTCGCGATCCGGAGCAGGAAAGGCACCGCCGGTGCTCCCCCCGCGGTCGTGCCGCCCTGGTGGTGAAGATCCGTCCAGAGCTCCCGCAGGGCCCTGTCAACGGCTTCGGCGTCCCCGGACGCGAGCGTGGCGAGCAGGCCGGGGATCTCCTCGCCCGGGCCGTAGAAGTGCTGGAACCGCCGACAGGGGACCTCGTCACACCTGGACCCGTCCTTGACCTCCGGCGGGATCGCGCCCACGGCCGTCCGCACGTCGCAGTCCGTGCCGGCCCACCGTTCCGGCCAGCCGGCCCGAGGGTCGTCGTCCATGACTTGGCCTTCCCGTCCCGGGAGCATCCTTACCCCGGAGTCCAACGACCGGTGATCAAGAGGCGGACCGCTTCTACCGCACTCCCGCGGCACCGCACCATGGCGACGCCATTTCTCGTGAGCATCTGCAGCACTCAAGATCGCCAACTGCTGTCCAAGCCGCTGATCGAACGCTGAGACTTCACGTGAAAGAAGCCACCTCCGCGGACCGCCTCATGGGCGGCCCCGGACAGCCCCAGGCCGGGACTCAGCTCGTCACCAGCTATACGACAAGGACGACGGCGGTTCGTCGAGCGGGTGCGGCCGTCCGACATCGAGCCTGCCGTAGAGCGGCACGCCGGCCTGGAAGATGCGCCCGGCGTCACGGGCCTGCACGTCCTCGTCGAGGACCCCGCGGAACCTCGTCTTGGTGAGGGTGCGCTGCTGGAAGGCGAGGACGAACTCCGCGGCCATGGGCACCCCCAGGTAGGCCCGGGCCTCCCCCTCGGACCACGCGGGATCCAGCACGGTGCCGTCGGCTCTCGCGCACCACGCGTGCGCCCGCGCCGTCCCCTCGGCGGTGAGCGCGTACCCCTCCGCGTAGGCGCCCGGCAGGATCCGGGCGACGCGAAGTGCGTTGCGGTGGCAGCGTCCGGGTGCGCCGCGGCGCGGGGCGCCGGAGCGCGGCCAGGGCGCGGGAGTGAACAGGCGGCCCTGGGCGAGCACGACGCGGGCAGCCGGGCAGCCGGTCGTGGTGGCCATGGCCGTGACGGCGTCAACGAGGGCGTACTCGTCGGCGGTCAGCAGGTCGGCGGACACAATGTCGAGTGTCCGCCGGGTCCGTGGGGGCGGCCCGTTGACGGGGCGACGGAGTGATGTCAGCTGAGAACCCGACACCTGTCGGCGTCACGGCGCCGGTGCGGCGAAGGCCGCGCCGAGGAATGTGACCATGAAGGCCGTGGTGGGTGTGCGCGTTGTGAAGACGCTCATTGCGGTTGACCGCTCCGGAGTCTCTTCCCGGCGGCTACCGGGGCGAGATCCCCGCCAATGTCCGCGCCGACCGCCCGACGGGCCCGCACCCGACCGGCCACGAAAGCTTCGACGGCAGCCTGGTGGCCAGGTACACCGCTGACTCCGGTGGGACCCTGACCATCGGCGGGGCCTGGGGCACCATCACCGATCCCGACGCGGTGGCGACGTCCGCGATCACGCTCAACGCCATCCTGCGTCGACCCGCACCACCCGCTACGCCGCATCCGCTCCGTCCCGCAGCAGGAGGGAGCGGACAATGCGCATCAGCCGCTCCCCCGCGTGCCCGACGCTGCCGTTCTGGGCGCTCACCTGGGCTCCCTCAAGCAGGAAGGTGAGCTCCGCGGCAGCCTCGTCCGGGTCGGGCAGCCCGGCCCGGGTGCACAGGTCGGTAAGACGGCGCAGCTGGCCGGCCTTGTGGTCCTCGATCAGCCGCCGCGCCGGGTGATTGCGGTCGGGCAGCTCCGCGAGGGAGTTGATGAACGGGCAGCCCCGGTGGGAGAGCCCCGGCAGCCCGTCGGCGATGAACCGGGCCATGCCCAGGATCTGCTCCCGAGGCTCGTCGGGGTGCTGCTGCGCCAGCCGGTCGAACACGGCGGTGTAGTCCGCGGCGACGATCCGCAGCCACTCCTCGACCAGCGCGTCCTTGGTCGCGAAGTGCCGGTACAGCGCCATCTTGGTGGTCGCGGCCTGGTCGGCGATCGCCTGGACGCCGACCGCCTTGATCCCCTCGCGTGAGAAGAGTTCCTCCGCCGCGTCGAGGATCCGCTCCCGGGGCGGCAGTTTGGCCACCCGGCTCTGCCTGCTGACTCTGTCCACGGCGTCCACGGCGGCAATGCTACGGTACCGACCAGTCCTTTGCGATACCGATCGGTCTCATCAGATACCGATCGGTATAGCGAGTCGGATGTCGAGCCTCCCGAGCGGAACGGAACGGACGAAGATGAAGCTCTCCGAGTACGCGACCTACGACGGCATCGGCCTGGCCGAGCTGGTGGCCCGCGGCGAGGTGACCACTGCGGAACTCGCCGCGACCGCCCAGCTGGCGTCCGACGCGGTGAATCCGCAGCTCAACGCCGTCGTGGAGACCTGGCCCGCCGAGGACGCACCGACGCCCGGCAGCACGCCGCTGGCCGGGGTGCCCTTCCTGATCAAGGACCTCGCCGTCGCGATGGCCGGCAAGCGCACCGAGCTGGGCAGCCGGCTCGCCGCGGGGAACGTCGCCGGGGCCGACTCCTCGCTCATGGCCCGCTTCCGCCGCGCCGGACTGGTGACGCTCGGACGCACGGCAACCCCGGAGTTCGCGTACAGCACCACCACCGAAGGCGTCCTGTACGGCGCCACCCGCAACCCCTGGGACCCGGCCCGCAGCCCCGGCGGCTCCAGTGGGGGCTCCGGAGCCGCCGTCGCCGCGGGCATCGTCCCGCTCGCGCACGCCACGGACGCGGCGGGCTCCCTCCGCGTCCCCGCAGCCGCCAACGGCCTGTTCGGACTGAAGCCGACCCGCGGCCGGACATCCATGGGCCCCGACGCGGACGAGGTCTTCAACGGGCTCGCCGTCCACGGCGTCCTCAGCCGCTCGGTGCGCGACAGCGCCGCGCTGCTGGACCTCGTCCACGGCCCCGAGGTCGGCGACCCCTACACGGCCCCGCAGCCGGAGCGGCCCTACGCGCAGGAGGTCACCCGCTCCCCCGGCAGTCTGCGGATCGGGCTCGTCACGCAGCCCTGGGGTGGCCGGGCCGTCGACGGCGCCGTCCTCGACGCCACGCTGCGCGCCGCCCGACTCGCCGAGTCACTGGGACACCGCGTGACCGAGGTCAGCATCGAACTCGGCGTCGACTGGGAGGAGTTCGTCCTGGCCAACGCCCGCCTCTGGAGCACCAACCTGGCGACCTGGATCGACGGCTTCGCCGCAGCCTTCGGACGGCCCGCAGACTCCACCACCCTGGAACCCGAGACGCTGGCAAGTTACGCCTACGGAAGGCGGGTCGGCGGGGTCGAGTTCGTCCACGCGCTGGCGATGCGCAACAGCGTCGCGCGCGCGATCGGCCGGTACTTCACCGGCCACGACCTGCTGCTGACGCCAACCCTGCCCGAACTGCCGGTTCCTCTGGGCACGTACGCCGCGGGGGCCGAGGGCGAAGACGGCCTCGGCTGGATCCGGCAGGTCCTCCACCGCTCACCGTTCACCGCCGCGTTCAACGTGGCCGGCACCCCGGCGATGTCCGTCCCGGTGGAGAGCGACCCCGCGAGCCGACTCCCCATCGGCATCCAGTTCGCCGCGGGGTACGGCCGCGAGGACCTGCTCTTCCGGCTCGCCGGGCAATTGGAGCAGGCCGCCCCCTGGGCGCCGCGGACCCCCGCTGTCTGGGCGGGCGCGCAGCAGACCACCTGAGCTCAGCCTGCCTCTAACGACGGTGCCCGGTTCGTGGATCCCGGCCCACCGCGCACGTACAGCTGGCGGATCGGACCTGATGTCACCGGCGTCACCGTGCTGGCGCTGACCGACGCCAATGGGGCGACGACGACCTGCGTGCCGGCCTGACCTCAGCGCGCCGGAGCTGGAGGCCCTGGTGCAGCGCGGACGCCGCCCGCGCCCGCGACGGAAGGGTCCGCCTCCGGTGGCCGCCACCCCCCGAGCCCGCCTGACGGCGCGACGCGGCGCGGCTCGCCCGCGCCCTGGGCTGAACCGCAACCGGGCAGCGCTGGGGCCGTGCGGAACCGGACCGGCCGGCCGATGCTTCGCGATCGGGCCGGCACCGCTGACCGGTCGCCCGTCATCGTGGAGGGGGATCCGGCGGCGTCGGAGGCAGCGGCGGGGAGGAACATCCGGGTGTCCTGCCGCGCTCTGTCGGCCTGCTGCTCCTCCTCGCGGCGCCGTAGCGCCTCCAGTTGCTCGGGGGTCCGGGACGACACCTCGGGGCGCAGCGTGCTGCCGTCGGTCATGGCGTCCCGGGCAACGCGATGCACGCGGTGGCGTCCTGGGGGCGCTCGGCCGGGTCGCGGGCCGTGAGCCGCTGCATCACGGCCAGGTACGGCAGAGGTGCGAGGCGTCCGTCGTCGTCGTGGTTCAGCATGGCCACCAGGACCCGCCCGGCGCCGTAGAGGTCGGAACGCGCGTCGGCCGGCCGCTCCGGGGCGGCGAAGAAGCTGTCATCCGCGGCGGGTCCCGGCAGGCCGGGGAGCCCGGCGTCCAGGAGGACGACAGGCCGGTCGAGGTCATCGGTGAGGAGGACGTTCGACGGCCGGACGCCACCGTGCGCGAGTCCGCCGGCGTGCAGGTGCTCCAGCCCGCGCAGGACGTCGGTGACCAGTGTGCCGGCCGTGCGCGGGGCGGAACGGCCCGAGGTGTTGGCGAGTTCGGCGGCAAGGGTGCGGCCTTGGAGGTGCTCCATGACGAGGAAGGAGGCGGGGGACCTCGGCGCTCGCCGGGTGAGTCCGGCCGGCCCCACCCCGCGAAGCGCACCGTCAGCCACTGACATGCATACTTGCCGGACGATCAGTGGCAGGTAGAGGTGGATGACGCGGTGAAACTGGCTGAAGCGCTCGCGCAGCGCGCGGCGGCGGTGCGGCAGGTGGAGCAGTTGCGGGCGCGCGTTGTCGGCAGTGCCCGCTACCAGGAGGGCGAGGAGCCGGCCGAGAACGCGGCGGAGGTCCTGGCCCAGGCCGGGGAGGTGCTGGATGAGCTGGAGAGACTGATCCGTCAGATCAACCGGACCAACTCCACCGTGCTCGTCGAGGGCGGCGGCACTCTTACCGACGCCCTCGCCCGCCGGGACGTCCTGCGGCTGCGCCACTCGGTGACCACCGCGGCCGCTGACGCCGCCTCCGGACGCGACCAGCGCGGAGCCGTTCGGCAGTTGCGGTCCGAACTCAGGATCCTCTCCGCGCTGCCGGTCGCCGAGCTCCGCGCTCAGGCGGACGTCCTGGCCAAGGAGATCCGCGAGGTGGACACCTTGATCCAGCGCACCAACTGGGAGATCGACCTGATCGAGGACTGACCCCACAAGCTGGGTGTGGGAAGCAGGTAGTCGTCATGGAGGCGTGCACACACCGCGGCCGGCGGTCTATCCGGCCCTGGCGCGTGAAGAGCAACGCAGGGGTTCGATTCCCCACCAACAATGCAGCTCAGCATCGCGTACAGGTGACAGAGCACACTGCACAGCTCACCACCATGTGCAGATCCGGACGACGAGGGCGGGAACGGGGCGCCCACACCCGGTGCGGGGGCCGTGCGCACTGTCACGGCGCCCGCACCTGTCCACAGTCGACACGTACGGCTATGTGGGGAACGGCACAGCGCCGATACCTCTCCCCCTGCGAGTGCCGAGGCCGGCGGTGCCTGGACCGATGTGAAGGCGTCAGGTGACGCGGGTCAGCGGAGGGCACTCCCACGTCGCGTCGATCACCTCGGGGCGGGGCCGGTACATGCGGAGAACGACGAACCAGGTGCCGTCCTTCGCGGTGGGCAGCCAGTTGCCTTCCCCGTCCTGCTGGGGCGGCTCGCTCTGGAGCCGGATGGTCAGCCCGCCGTCCGCGTCCCGCCGCAGGCCGGTGGTGCGGTCGCCGATCGAGTAACGGTCGGCCGGGTTGGGGATGAGGTTCATGTCCTCCCGGTAGGCAGTCAGCGACCAGAAGGCGTCGACCGGCGGCAGTGCGTCGACGGCGAAACGCAGGCGGTACTGGCCGTCGCAGGCCAGCTCGTTGCCGTCGGCGTCCTCGAAGTTGAACAAGTAGACCGCCTCGGCGGGATCGTTGGCGGCAATGCCGACCAGCGCCTGGTCGGCGGCGCGTTTGAGGAAGTCGTCGCCGAAGCGTCCCATCTGCGAGGGCGGGTAGCGCCAGCCGTTGACGTGGCGGGCCCAGTCACCGCTGAGGATCTGCCGCCTGAGCAGGGGCACGCCGATGGCGGCGGCCCGGATCAGGCTCTGTTTGACCGAGTCGGGCTGCGCTTCGACGTCGAGGTCGGGGCCGATGCCGATCTGGGCGAACTGCTGGAGCAGGACGTCGTGGTGGGCCGGTGGAGGATTCTCGGCGAGCATCGCGTTCAGGGTCTTCCACGGGCCCAGGGGATCCTCCGCCGCCGGGATCGGGGTCAGCACGTCCCGGCTTTCGGGAACGGCCGCGTCCGGTTCGCCGAACAGGCTGAGCGGGGTGAGGCGGTACTGTTCCTGGCATTCCCGTACCCGTGGCACGTCGTGCGGGCCGTTGACGAGGGTGCGGCCCAGGACGAGGATCCAGGGGCTGGGAGCCGGCTTCAGCCGCCGTATTCCGGAGGGAAGGTCTCCCTCCCAGTGCGGGCCGACGAGTGCGAAGCTGCCCCCGCCGGAGCCGGTGGTGCGTTGACCGACGTAGTCGAAGTTGTCGGACGTGATTCCGACCAGCTCGAAGGTGAAGTACCGATCGCCCATGTCCGGATGGGAGAGGATGACCGGCTCCTCCCCCAGGTTCACCCAGGCCGCCGAGTACAGAGTGTCGTTGCTGGGGCAGCCCCCGTCGCGGTACGTCGCGTCGATGAGTTGCTCGGCGTGCCAGAAGTGGTTGACAGGCGCATAGGGGATCGTCGACGGGTTCCGTGGCTGTGTCACCCAGTCGTGGCGCAGCTGGGCGTTGTAGATGTACGGGAAGCCGTAGATGAACGCCTGCTCACCGAGCGTGTAGGCGTACTCGCCGCGCCAGTCGTCCACCCGCCCGGTCAGGATCGGCTTCACCGCCTGACCGAGCAGGGGCACGGTTTCGGGCAGGTGGCGTGCGCGATCGATCGTCGACCGTGGGTGCAGCGCCGCACGCCCGGCCGCCCGCGCCACCGTGACGGCTGCGCCGCCCACGTCCTTGGAGATCCGCCGCCAGGCAGGGCCCCGCGATGATTCGGCCATATCGACACCACTCCGCTCGACATGGAGGCTTTCGACTGGTCCATGACGCGTCCGCATGAGTCCGTCCTCGCGACCATCCTCCCCCCTCGGTTCTGTCGACGCAGCCGGAAAGGGCGGGGCCGCCGGGATCAGCACTCTCCCCGCCCGGGGTGTCGCTGAGGAGGCAGGGTCAACGCTGCGATGAGGCCGCGCGAGAAGCCGGCGCAACCCGGCTCGGTGGCCGGCCCGGCGCCGGGGCAACACGGACTGCCGAAGCAGGCGCCCACCCTGCCCCACCCACTGTCCGCTCGCCTCTTCCCGACGTCTGTTCGCACACCGACTTTTGGGCCGACGTCCAGCCACCTCCAGGGAGACCGCCCAGTCATGCGCGCCCACGACGAACGATCGGACCACACCCGACCCCGGTCACCGGAACGGCACCCGGCACTCGGCTCCGGCCACCTCAGCCGCCCGGACGGTCTGCTGGCCCTGCAACGCAGCATCGCAGATCCTCGTCCGTGACGACCGTGACCAGGACGCGGTAGTCGGCGAGGCAGCCGTGCTCGATCCCCTGCCCCAGGGTCCAGGTGTAGACGGTGGGGCCGTAGATCGTCTCGTCGTCCATCGAACACAGCGCGGACAGCCGCCCCCCGCCGTCGGCGTCGGCAGCGAGGTCGCCGGGGCCCGGTGTGGCCGTGACCCGGTACCGGGCGGCTGATCTGACGTAACATCTATTGATCTTGAAAGGCTGGCCGGTGGTCGGCGCCTCGCGCAGTCGCGGCGGCCGGGCCGGCGACCGACACGAACGGGGAGTTCCACATGGCCACGCACACCGGTGCCGCCACGAAGGCGCTGGGCATAGGCGTCGCATCGATCCTGCTGGGGGGTGCGCTGAGCGGCTGCGGCTCCAGCGCGGTCACCGGAGCACTGAACGGCACGGTGGCGCAGAAATGGGTGGACTTCGCGACCGTGCTCGGCGACGAGGACACGGTCAAGCAGACCCTCCCGGACCCGGCGACCATGCCGGGCTGGAAGTCCCACCGCAAGGAGGTCGACGAGGAGGACGGCAGCGACGAGGAGTGCCAGGGCTGCAAGCTCGACGGCAACGTCGACTTCGAGGCCGGCTCCGCCAAGGCCTCCTTCAAGATCACCACCTTCGCCACCGGCACCCAGGCGTCCGCCTACCTCGCGACGGCCGCGCAGAAGGCCGGCAAGAAGGCCTCCGCACTGTCCGTGACAACCGTCGGCAACGAGACCACCGCCTACACCGGCACCTTCGGCAGCAGCACCGGGAACCTCATCCTCATGCGGGTCGGCACCGTCTTCGCCGGTGTGCTGGTCACCGGGCCGTCGGACGTGCCGCAACTGCAGAAGATGGCCACCATGCTCGCCCGGCGCATCGAGCAGACCGCCGCCGGCCAACACGCCGACGCCGCCCTCGACACCGCCTGAGCCACCGCCCGTCGGCGCCCGCCGTCCGTCACCACGCCGCCGCGCGTCCCCCGGGCGGCGCGGGCGCAGCTCACACGGAGAACGGTGACTTCAGCGTCGGCGCCGCTACGGCGGTGTCGGCGCGCCAGCCGAGGGGCGTGGAACCGGCGGGAGGGCGGCGCCGAACGGGCTGCGGACTGAAGCAGGCGACGGATGGCAAGAGCCGTCACCTGCCGGTACTCGGCTCCGCGCGACCGGCCGTAACAGAGCAGCTGTCGGCCTGGGTGTAAACGCCTACGCCGGACCCGGTGAGAACCGCACGCCGAACACGAGCGGCCCGCGCGGCGGCCACCGGCCCCGTGTGTCAGGCGTGGTGGTGTTCCTCCGCGCTTGGCCGCAGGGCCTGCGTGCGACAGCGTGATCCGTCGTCAACCAGGGCGCCACCCGCGCAGATAGGCCGCGAACGACGTCCCGCGACGGCCAGCAGGCCCTGCGGCTGGACTGGTTGTCAATATGTTGCCGGCCCGGGCTGGCAGTTGATTGACTGCAGGCAGGTGTTGCCGGGCGTGTTCGGAGGCGTCGTCGTGGTCGATGGTGCCGACGGTTGTGACGGTGTCGACGGCTGCGATGGCATTGACGGCTGGGACGGCTGGGACGGCGTTGACGGCTCCGATGGCGTGGTCGACGGTGTCGACGACTGCGACGACTGCGACGGTGTCGACGACTGCGACGGCGCAACTGAAGTAGTGCCCTGCGAAGGTCCCGCCGACTTCTGACAGTCGGCTACGGCGGCAGTCCACCCCTGCCCGAAGTTCACCTGATAGGCCTTCGCCCTCTCATCCGCATCCTTCCGCTCCTGGCTATTGGGTGGCGCATTCTTTATCGCATCGGCAAGTTCGGACGGAAGCCCTGATTCGCTCCCAGGCGGGTTTTTCGGGACTACTCCACCCGCGGCGCAGGATCGTTCGCCGGCAGTGAACCCTGCCGTGTAGCCGTAACCGCCCTGATCCCCGCTCTGTGACGGGATCGCTACCGTTACGGCTCCCACCGGGAAAGAGCGGGCCTCGCCAGGGCCGTGCCGGCACCGCCGAGAAGCGTGGTGATCGCCACTACGGCGGCTGCGGTGAGCCCACCCGCTCGCTTTATCTGGTTAAGCCTGGATCCTTCAATGGACATTTCAATTTCCGCCCCTCCTAGGTCTTTTTTTCTCCTCTTCCTTTCTTCAACCTATGTCACGGTGTGCGGTGCCGATAGGGCCCGGTGGCCTCAGGTGTCCGTCGGCAACGACGGTGGCCTTGACGGTGTTCTGCTTCCTCTTGCCGGAGACGAGGGCCGCCGCCCCCACCGCGGTGCGGGGTCGGGCGGCGGACCTGGACCTCGGTGGCATCCAGCCGCAGCACGACACCCCCGGCCTGCGCGTGGGCGAAGACCTTCGGGTTCTGCTGTTCTCCGCGAGCCCGGGGCCATGTCGCCCGGGATCTTCCGTGTGTCTCTGTTCACCGGAGAGACGATCTCCTCGCTCGCCGGCCGGGTCGCCGCCTTCTACGGCCTGGGCGACGCCGATGCCGGCTTCTCGTAGCCGCACGGCCCGCTGCGACACACGTGGCATCCCATCGACTCGCTACCTCGAAGTGATCTCATCGCACCATGTCGTGCAGGTGGTGGACGGCGTCGTCCCAGCCCTGGCCGTACCAGTCCGGGCCGGTCGGCGCGGTCGCGAGGCGGCGTCCGGCCGGCGACCGGAGCCGCAGATCGGTCGGCGGCTGACCGGGCTTTCGCCCCCAGGCCGCTCGGTAGCCCAGCGCGGACTTCTTCCCGGTGTTGGTAACGCGAGGGCGGCGTGCCAGGGAAGGCGAACGGGAACTCGTGGGCGGCGGCCTCCGAGAGAGAGATCCAGGCCGTGCAGGTTCGGTGCCGTGCGTAGCGGGGTGAGGTCGGTCGTGGCGGTGGTGGTGGGGTCGAGCGAGCGGAGGTGCGGGTGGCCGCCGTTGTGCGTCTGGACACGGTGCGCAAGTGGCGGGGCCGGTTCGCCGAACTACTGGCCCGCCAACTGCCCGCCCAGACCAGCGCCCCGCTGTCCCGTTGGTCCTGCCCGGAGCAACCCTGGCTCGGGGAGCCGCACCTGGTGCTCCTCGAAGTCGGCCCGGGCAACACCCTCCTCGCCGTGGCCCGGCACGCCGACGGCGGGCAGGGCGGACGAGCCACGATCCGGCGGTGGATCTGGCAGGCGGTCGAGCTGCCAGAACACCATGCCAACCGGTATCTCAACTACCCGTCGGTTGGCTGACATTGGCCTCGCCCGAGCGGCGATCTATCAGCTCGGCATCGACGGCGGCGACGCGACCTTCGATATGTAGGCAGCCACGGCAACCAGGTGGAGGTCTCATGCCTGGGCCGGGACGCCGAGGTCGGCGAGCAGACCGCGGATGCGCTGCTCGATCTGGTCGCGGATCGGACGCACGGCGTCGACGCCCTGGCCGGCCGGGTCCTCCAGCTTCCAGTCGAGATAGGTCTTGCCGGGGAAGAACGGGCAGGCGTCGCCGCAGCCCATGGTGATCACCACGTCGGAGGCCTGGACCGCCTGGACCGTCAGGACCTTCGGGGTCTCGGCAGAGATGTCGATCCCGACCTCGGCCAGCGCTTCGACCACCGCCGGGTTCACGGTCTCGGCCGGGGCCGAGCCGGCGGAGCGGACCTGGACCCGGTCGCCGCCGAGGCGGGTCAGGAAGGCGGCGGCCATCTGGGACCGGCCGGCGTTATGCACGCAGACGAACAGCACGGACGGGACAGCAGGAGTGCTCACCAAAGTGGGTCCTTGATCTTGGGGACGGGCAGGAGGAGACGGCAAGTCAGCGGGCGGCTTCTGCCGGGTGGTGGTCGCCATGCGGGACGACGACGTCCTCGGCCGCCGGGGTCGGGCGGCCGAACAGCACCGCGACCAGCACGACGCCGACGGCCAGGCCGACGAGCTGGGCGGCGATGAACGGCAGCACCGAGGCGGGGGCGATACCGGCGAAGGTGTCGGTGAACGCCCGGCCGATCGTCACCGCCGGGTTCGCGAAGCTGGTCGAGGACGTGAACCAGTAAGCGGCGCCGATGAAGGAGGCGACCGCAGCCGGGGCGAAGTGCGCGCGGCCTACCCGGGCCAGGCCGAAGATCAGCAGGATCAGGCCGGCGGTCGCGACGACCTCGCCCAGCCACAGGTGCGGCGCCCAGCGGTCATGCATCGACCAGGCCACGAGCGGCTCGGCGAACATCGCGTCCGCGAGCACCGCCCCGCCGATCGCCCCGGCGATCTGGGCCGGAACATAGGCCGCGACCTCCCGCAGCCCGGGCCCCTCACCGCCGCGCCGGCCGGCCCACCAGGCGGCCAGGGTTACGGCCGGGTTGAAGTGAGCACCGGAGACCGGGCCGAGCAGCAGGATCAGCACGCCAAGGCCGAACGCGGTCGCGAGCGAGTTGGCCAGCAGCTGGACGCCGACGTCCTGGGAGAGCTTGGTGGCCTGGATGCCGGAGCCGACCACGACGGCGACCAGCGCGCCGGTCCCGACGAACTCCACGGCCGCCCGGCGGCCCAGCGGCGCCATCTCGGTCATCTTGCCCCTCCGGCGGCCGGCGCCTGGAGCAGGGCGGAGAGCCTGGCCAGCGCGGCGGGCAGCACCCAGTAATAGACCCAGGTCCCGCGGCGCTCGGAACCGACCAATCCGGCCTCGCGCAGCACCTTGAGATGGTGGGAGATCGTCGGCTGCGACACGTCGAACGGACCGGTCAGGTCGCAGACGCAGGCCTCGCCGCCCTCATGCGAGGCGATCAGGGACAGCAGCCGCAGCCGCACCGGGTCCGAGAGGGCCTTGAACATCTTCGCCAGGTCGACGGCGGCGTCTTCGCCCAGGGGCTCGCGGACCATCGGCGAGCAGCACGCGGCCGCCTCGTCCTGGCCGAGCACCTCAAGTTCCAGATTCGACATACGTCTATGTTGACAGTCATCGATGCGAGTGGCAACGTCGACCATATTGACAGCTGTCGAACCAAGACCCCGGCCCTCGGGAGAACCGCCATGTCCCGCATTCAGCTCGCCCTGCGCGTCGCCGACCTCGAAGGCTCCATCGCCTTCTACTCCAAGCTGTTCGGCGCCGAGCCCGCCAAGCGCCGACCCGGCCACGCGAACTTCGCCATCGCCGAGCCCCCGCTCAAGCTCGTGCTCATCGAGGGCCAGGCCGGCGAGGACACGCGTCTCGACCACCTCGGCGTCGAGGTCGAGAGCATCGAGCAGGTCACCGCCGCCACCACCCGCCTCAAGGACGCCGGCCTCGCGACGTTCGAGGAGAACGACACCTCCTGCTGCTACGCCCTCCAGGACAAGGTCTGGGTCCACGGCCCCGGCCAGGAGCCCTGGGAGGTCTACGTCGTCAAGGCCGACGCCGACAACCTGGGCAAGAGCGCCGACGCCGCCCGGAGCACCTGCTGCACCAGCACCGACCAGACCACCGAACCCGCCCCCGCTGCCGCCGGATGCGCCTGCGGCTGATCCTCACCACGACCGATGGCCTCGCCCGAGCAAGCGAAAACTCAACACGCTGAACTTGACAGGGAACATGGCTGGCTGCCACCGGTCTCCGAGGCGGACTTCCACCAGCAGCCATCGGCGGGCCTCCCGGTGCACGCCGGGCAGCGTCATCAGCCCCCGGGGCGGGCGCTCGGTATCCCCCGGCGCGCTGCCGGTGCGGCGTGTGCTGTGACAGCGGATCTTGACCGTTTGCCGCTGAAGGTTGACGACCGATGGTTCGAGCCATCGAAGGTTGAGCAGGACATCGGGAAGCGAATGGTGTGCGGCCTGCAGAGGCCTGGCAGGATCGCCGAGTGCACCACTTCCAATTCCGCGGCTTCCGGAGCGTGACCTGGCTCCTACTCCTCATCTCCGGAGGAGTTTTCGGGCTCGTGAAGGACAACCGGCCTCAGTACGCGGGCGCCGCCGTAGGCGTCCTCTGCGTCGCCTTCGTCCTGTACGTCCTGTCCGAGCTGCGGCAGTCCGAGAACGTCCGGACGGACACCCGCGCGACCGACGGCGCGAAGCCCACCTCGGCAGTGACACCGGCCGCGACCGCCGACGGAGCGGCGAGCGAGCCGGACGAGCCCACAGAATGTCAGGACCTGGAGTCTTGTGACTTCTGCGGCAGATGGGAGGCCAGGACCGCATACGGCAGGGGCCTCGACTTGCCCGAGAGTTGGGTGGCCCTGGAGATCGACCGCCGCGGCGCCCAGGCGCTCTACCGCACGTACTGCTCCGAGGACCACATGCGTCTGGATCTCGCAGGCCCGCTTCCCGCTCCGGAACCCTTCCGGGATGAGTCGTGGGACAGGGCCCCTCGGACCGTCGATGACCGTCTGGCCGGCCTCGCGTTGCGCGTGGGACTGGGGCTCGTGGGCGGGTTCCTGTTGCTCGGATGCGTGCTGGCGGTGCGGTTCCTGGTCGGACTGCTGTAGCGAACGGTTCGCGGCGGATCTCGGCGCCGCGTCTGCCCGTGGCCCCGGCATCGCGCCGCCGGGTCCACGGGCAGGCGTGAACCAGGGCCGGCGCCGTCGCGCGCCGGACCGCCGCTTCCTCCGGCTGCGCGACGTCACCTACCGGTCCGGCCGGGCCACCCCCACCCTGCCGACCTGGCGCGGTCCGGTCGCGGCGGTCAGCGGGTGGACGCTCGGCGAGCCGGACAAGGGCTGACCGGCACCGGCGTCACGGGCGTAGCCCGAAGAAGTCCCGCAGCCGTGCCCGCAGGTCTCTGCGTGACGGGCCGCTCCGTTGCCGCGGTGCGGTGGTCGGCGGGTAGCCGGCGGCGGTGGAGTGAGCGGTGGGCGGCGAATCAATGATCGGCGGCCCCTGAGTCACCGGCATCGGGGCTACGGGGCTAGCTGGAGGAGCTCGGAGCGGGACGGGCGTCGAAGTCGAGCGGTTGGCCGTCCATCCGGTGGACCGTGCAGTAGGTGTAGCGGTCATGGTGGGCGAACCAGTCCTCCTCGGTGGGGCCGAGCACGACGGAGCCGATCGGGGCCGGCGCGTGCAGCTGGAACAGCCCGACCGAGGAGCCGCACGGGATGTCGCCGACCGCCGCCGCCGAGCGCCAGCTGATGTGGCTGGCGTCGGCCAGCTCCCCCACCAGCCGTACCTGGGCCTGGTGCGGCTGGTCGCAGCCGACCTTGGTCCAGCCGAGATGGTCCTCCAGCGGCACCTCGGCCTTGGCGGGCGCGGTGGTGTAGTCGACGCAGTCGCCGACGGCCAGCCGGGCCGGCGCCGGCGGTGCGGACGGCGGGGGCGTGGGATTGCCCGGCAGCGGGAGGAGGTCCCCGGACGAGCCGGACGGCCAGAGATCGGCCGCCGTGGTGCCCAGGCCGGCCAGCACCGTGACCCCGAGCACCACCGCGGCCACCCTGGTGACCGGCCGCCACTGCCTCCGCTTCGCCGCGCTGGCCGACCGCACCCACACCCGGGCCGGCCGCGCGGTGGCCGGCACCCGGACGGCGGCCAGGGCCGCCACCCCGCGCGGCGGCGCCGTTCCGGTCAACCGCTCGGCGAGACCGTGCAGTTGATCCGCGACCTCGGCCGCGCTGGCGGGCCGCTCGTCCGGCAGCCGGGCGAGCAGCTTCAGCACCAGCTCCTCGAACTCCGCCGGCAGATCGGGCCGCAGCGGCTGCAACGGGTCCGGGTCGCGGTGGACCAGCGCGTGTACCAGCACGCTGAACGGCATGCCGTGGTACGGCGAGTGGCCGGTCAGCAGGGCGTACAGCGTGGCGCCGAGCCCGTACAGGTCGGCCCTGGCGTCCACCGACGTGCCGTAGAGCTGCTCCGGCGCCAGGTAGCCGGGTGTGCCGACTGCCCTGGTGCTCTCCGAGCCGCCCCCGGCACCGGCCGAACCCGCCCGCACCAGGCCGAAGTCGAGGATCTTCACCGTGCCGTCGGCGGTCAGGAACAGGTTGCTCGGCTTGATGTCCCGGTGCACGATGCCGGCCTGGTGCGCCACCACCAGCGCGTCGGCGATCCGGGCGCCGACCTCGGCGACCCAGCCCACCGGTCCGGGCCCGGTGCGGAGTTCCTCCTGCAGCGTCCCACCGGCGAGCAGCTCCATGACCAGGTACGGCACTTGGTCGTGCTCGCCGAAGTCGTGCACGACCACGATGCCCGGGTGCTGCAGCCCGGCCGCGGCCCGAGCCTCCGCCAGGAAGCGCGCCCGGGCCGACGAGCCGTCATCGTGCAGCAGCTTCACCGCCACCGGCCGGTGCAGCAGCGTGTCGTCGGCGGCCCAGACCGCGCCCATGCCGCCCTCCCCGAGGAACCGGTCCACCCGGTACCGGCCGGCGATCATCGTGCCGATCTCCACCGCTCCCACCCCTGATCATCGCGAGGCCCCCAGGGTACGGGCACATCCGGGCGATCCGGCTCCGGGGGGCCGATGCGGTTTTGCTGGGCGTCTCGTCCCTGGCTCCGGGGCTCGGGTTCCGCGCCGTGTCGGGGTGGCTTCGCCGGTCAGGCGGCGGGTCATGAGGTTGATCACCGCGACGTGGACCACGGCTTCGGATCGGGCTGGTGGGGCTTCGTGCCGCGGGCCAGGCGGCGGTGGTTCATCAGCCAGTGGAAGCTGCGTGCTATGACCCAGCGGCGAGACTGGACAACGAATCCCCTGGTAGCGGGGTCGCGGCGGACGGTCTCTACGTCGGTGTGGCCGGCCAGGGCATCGACCTCGTCAAGGGACCAGGGCCGAGCCGCCGGACCGACGGTGCGAGACCTTGTTCTACGTCAGCCTGGCAGCCGCGGCCAGCTCACGCTGGCTCTCGCGCGCGCTGCCGGGTGCCTTCGGCGTCAGCCCGCCCCATCCGCATAGCGCATGGCGCATGGCGCATACAAGCGGCATACCGCCCAGACGGGCCTCAGTCAGCCACACAAACAGACCAATCACCTCGAAGCCCCGGAGTCAGGAGTCGTTCTCACCGACCCTCGGCAGCCGGTAGGTTCGTCTCACAGAACGCATACGTGGCCAGTCCGGCCCCTACAGCCTCACATCCGCGATCTCAGCACGTCGACCTCACAGCCCGGCGCGAAGGGGTCGAAGCCGTGCTCGACCAGCCAGCGAACCCCCAGCAGGCTTCGCAACGACCACCAGGCGTGGATCACGTCGAGGTCGACATCGGTGCCATAACCGGCGATGACGTCGTCGAGGTGCTCCTCGTGTCCGAGCGTCAAGGTGGCGAGGTCGAACAGGGCATCACCCCGGCCCGCCTCGGACCAGTCGATGATGCCCGTGACCTCGTCGCCGTCGACGAAGACGTGATCGATCTGCAGGTCGCCGTGCGTGAACGCCGGAATCCACGGCCGGAGCGCGGCCTCGGCGACCTGGCGGTTGCGGGTGACCAGGTCGGCGGGCAGGACGCCGTTCGTCACCAGCAAGTCGCACTCGCCGTCGAGTTCCGCCACCAACTCGTCGGGACTCCGGCGGCGCCGACCGGCCCAGGGCGGCAACGGTGCTTCGTGCAGCTTCCGGATGGCGGCGCCCGCCGCGGCCCACGCCGCCGGCGACGCGGTTGACGGCTCACCGAGACGGCCGAGCACCGTCCCCGCAAGTGCGGCGATCGCGAGGACGGGCGCCTTGCGCCACAGGACCTCCGGGGTCGGGACCGGCGCGAGGGACATAGCCTCGACCTCGACGTCGATGCGCGCCTGATCGGCGTCCACCTTCAGGAACACGTCGCCGACGCGCAGAGTCGCGCGCTCGGAATGGGCGACGACGACTTTGACCTCATCCATGGGCGACCAGTATCCCGGAGAAGTTCGCCGACGTCGCCGGGTTTATCGCATGCGATTACGCGGCTGCCCGCGTCCCGCTACCCGGCGACCTCGGGCACGACACCATCCTCTGACCAGGTCAAGCCCACCATTTTTGTTATGACGGTCGATGGCGCGGCACCGACCGGTCGGGTTGGGACAGCTCTACGACGGCAGGTGATGAGGTCCGACCGGGGCAGCGGACGGCTCCGGGTGGCCGGGCAGTGTGGGGGTCGCGCGACGGCGCTGCGGCCGCCAGATGGTCACCAGGGCGGCGGCGAGCAGGAGCTCGGCGATGTCGCCGCCGTAGTACATGATCTCCGCGCCTTGCCGGACCTGGTCGATGGGGGCGTGGATGTCGACGTAGAACCCGCCGTACACGGCCTGGGCGATCAGGGCGTGTGCGGCAATCGCCGTTCCCGGGTACAGGAGGCGGGTGGGCACGCCGGGCCGGGGCGGGATCGGGACCGGCACGGCCCAGGACGGCGGCGTAGGCATCACGTGAGGTACGGCGCCCCGGAGCCGTCCCGTCGACGGTGTCGACGAGGTCGTCAGGGCGGCTTGTGCGGTCACCCGTCGGCTGTGTCCCCGCCCGCACGGCCGAGGGTGCGATGCGCCTTGCGGATGGTGCCGGCCACCCGGCGGGTCAGCTCGGGCAGTGCGGTCCGGACCGCGGGGCTGAGCCCGACCCCCAGGGTGAAGTCTGCTCCCTCGACTGCGTGCACCACGAGGGCGCGGGGCATCCGGTCGAGCGCGGCGGCGAGGGCGAAGGTCTCGCCGAGGCCGAGCGCGTGGGTGCTGGCCGAGCCGACCGTGGCCCGCTCGGCCTGGTCGGCGCGCAAGGTGAGCAGTCGACCAGGCTGTCCGGGGTGCGCATGCACCGCCTCGACCACCACGACTTCGTCGTGACGGTGCCACAGGTCGAGCATCCGGACGGGCTCGCCGTCGCTGACGGTCAGCAGCGTGTCTGCGGGCACCTGGGTGCGCACTGCCTCGATGACGGCCGGGCCGACGCCGTCGTCCCGGCGGAACGGGTTGCCCACGCCGATCACCACCACCCGGCCGGTCATGCCCGCTCCACCGTGAGGTCGAGGAAGTGGGCGGAGCAGGAGATGCACGGGTCGTGGTTGCGGATGGCCCGCTCGCACAGCGCGGTCAGCTCCTCGTCGGTCGCCGCCGCGCCCGGGCGGTCCAGCCGGGTCTGCACCACGCGGCGCAGGTCCTCCTCGATGGCTGCCTGGTTCTGGGCGGTGGGCGGCACGATCCGGGCCTGGGTGAGCGCGCCGTCCGCGTCCATCGCGTAGCGGTGGTAGAGCAGCCCGCGCGGTGCCTCGGTGGCGGCGCAGCCGGCCGCCGGGCGTGGCGGCAGCTCGACGTACGGGCGAGGCGGCGGCTCGTAGTCATCGATGATCCGCAGCCCCTCGGCCACCGCGTGCGCCACCTCGACGGCGCGGACGACGATGCTGCGGAACGGGTTGCGGACGACCGCACCGGCGGCCGGGTCGCCCAGTCCCGCCGCTCGGGCGGCCTCGGCGGCCAGAGGGTGCAGCCAGCGCCCGCTGATCGCGTACCGGGCCAGCGACCCGGTGAGGTAGCGGCGGCCGTCCAGTTCGGACTGCAGGGCGGTGGAGTGCGGGACCTGGCGTTCCACCACGTGCTGCTCGAACTCGTCGACCGCGAAGCGCCGTACCGGTCCGGCTCGGTCCGAACCCGGGGAGTCGGGTGCGGCCATGGCGGCCGGGGTGCCGGAGTCGATGGCGTACCGGCCCGGGTCCTGCATCGCCAGCAGGTCGTAGTCGCACGATGCTTCGGGGAAGTCGAAGCCGGCCACCCAGCGCACGGTCTCCACGGCGTCCTCCTGGATCCGGCGCAGCCGCTCGGCCAGCGGGGCGAGCTCGGCTCTGGCCGGCACCCGGTGGAAGCCGCCGATGCGGACGTTGACCGGATGGATGGCCCGGCCGCCGAGCTGCTCCATGACGGCGTTGCCGGCCTGCTTGATCCGCAGGCCGCGCTCCACGGCTTCCCGCTGCTCGCGGGCGAGTTCGACCGCGCTGGGGCATCCGAAGAAGTCGGGGGCGTGCAGGAGGTGGATGTGCAGGGACTGGCTCTCGATCCACTCGCCGTAGTAGAGCAGGCGGCGCAGCTCGGCCAGTTGGTCGTCGATGGTGACCCCGCAGGCCCGTTCGATCGCCTGGCAGGCGGTCATCTGGTAGGCGACCGGGCAGATTCCGCAGATCCGGGCGGTGATGTCCGGGGGTTCGTCGTGCCCGCGGCCGACCAGGAACGCTTCGAAGAAGCGCGGCGGCTCGTAGATCTTCAGCCGTGCCTCGGCGACCGTACCGTCGTTCACGGTCAGGCGCAGCGCGCCTTCACCCTCCACCCTGGCGAGCGCGTCCAGTCGCAGGACGCGCGGTCCGCGATGGCTCATGCGCCCTCCTCGCCGCGCTCGCCGGGGGCTTCGCCGAACGCGCACCTTCTGGTGGTTCGCTCGTTCACTGAGGTGTCTCCGGGGTGTTCTGGGTCTTCTGGGGGCTCCTGGGTGGCGAGTTCGGCTACCGGCGCGTACTCGGGAGAGGCCGCGTTGAAGGTGCGGAAGATCCTCACGATGTCCCGGCCGGTCATGCCGTCCTGTCGCAGCTGGCGCACCATCGCCGCCAGGTTGGGGTTGGCGACCGGGCCGAAGCAGCCGTAGCAGCCGCGGCCGTACGTCGGGCAGAGGGCACCGCATCCGGCATGGGTGACCGGCCCGAGGCAGGGAGTCCCGTGGGCGACGGTGACGCAGGTGTTGCCGCGCCGCTTGCACTCGAAGCACACGCTGTGGTCCGGGATGTTCGGCTTCCGTCCGGCCAGGAACGCGGTGATCACCTCGAGTAGTTGGCGCCGGTCGATCGGGCAGCCGCGCAGCTCGAAGTCGACCGGCACGTGGGCCGAGATCGGGGTGGAGGTGGCCAGGGTGGCGATGTACTGCGGGCTGGCGTAGACGGTGGCCCGGAACTGCTCGACGTCCGCGAAGTTGCGCAGCGCCTGGACGCCGCCGGCGGTCGCGCAGGCGCCGATGGTCACCAGGCGGCGGGAGATCCGCCGGACGTGGTGGATCCGCCGCACGTCCTCCTCGGTGGTGACCGACCCCTCCACCAGGGAGAGGTCGTACGGCCCGACCCCGTCCAGGGTGGCCGGCTCACGCCCGTCCTCCGCACCGGACATTTCCAGGAAGTGCGAGATCCGCACCTGGTCGGCCAGGCCCAGCAGTTCGTCCTCGCAGTCCAGCAGGGTCAGCTGGCAGCCATCGCAGGAGGCGAACTTCCACACCGCCAGGGTGGGCCGGGTGTCGGCGTCCATGTCACAACTCCCTGACGGCGAGCAGGGGCTCGGCGCGGTCGTAGCCGATCACCGGGCCGTCCAGGCAGAGCAGCAGCGGGCCGAGCTGGCAGTGGCCACAGTGGCCGGTGCCGCAGCGCATGTTCCGCTCCAGCGATACCTGGAGGCGGTGCGCCGGCAGTCCTCGGCCGAGCAGTGCTCGCGCGGTGTGACGGATCATCGCCTCGGGGCCGCAGACCAACGCGCGGGTCCGGTCGGGGCGCAGGTCGATGCGGTCCAGCAGGGCGGTGACGACGCCGACCGTGCCCCGCCAGGTCGAGTCGGGCTGGTCGACGGTCGCCTCGGTCTGGGCGGAGGTCCGCCACTGCGGCAGTTCCGTGCGGTACAGCAGCTCGCCTGGGCTGCGGGCGCCGACCAGCACGGCCAGTGAGCCGAAGCGGCCGGGGCGGTCGAGCGCCTGGTGCACGACCGGCCGCAGCGGGGCGAGGCCGAGGCCGCCGGCCACCACCAGCAGGTCGGAGTCGGCCGCCGCGTCCAGGTCCCAGCCGGTGCCGTACGGGCCCCGCAGGCCCACGGCGTCACCGGGCCGGAGCCGGCACAGCGCGCTGGTGACCGCGCCGACCGCGCGGACGGTGAACACCGGACGGCCCCGGAGGGCGCTGACCGAGATCGGAACCTCGCCGATGCCGAAGGCGTACACCATGGCGAACCGGCCGGGCGAGAAGGCCGGCAGGGCCCGCTCGATCGGCTCGAGTTCGAGCGAGACGGTGTCCGCGGTCTCCGGTGTGGCGGCGGTGACCCGGTACGGCACGGGCACGGTGGTGGTCATGGCGGGCCGCCTCCGACCGGCGCGTAGAGGTCGAGCAGCCGGATCCGGGTGGCCTGCAGGCGGTCGGCGATCACCTCGACGCAGTGTCGCATCAGCGTGTACCCGAACTCCGGGTCATCCGCGCACAGTTGGCGCACCTCTGCGGCGGGCAGCTCCCAGGCCCGCACCGGCCCGACGGCCCGGGCCCCCAGGTGCCAGCGGTACGGCGGGAAGATCCACGACCAGCCGAGCTGCTGCCCCGCTCCCAGGGTCTCCACCACCGGCGCGGGACGGCCCGGGACGTAGACGTCGAGGGCGACCTCGCCGGAGCGGACCAGCCAGAAGCGGTCGGCCGGGCCACCTTCATCGAAGAGCCTGCTGCCGTCGGGGAAGTCCCGGTCGTGGGCGAGCGCGAGCAGCCGGTCCCGGTGGGCCTCCGGGAGGGCATCGAGCAGCGGTGGCAGGGCGGTCATGGTTCGCCGTCCGGACGGTTGGCCCAGTCGTGCAGAGCGGCGGCCTCCTCGGTGATGTCGATGGCCACGGGGCACCACACGATGCAGCGGCCGCAGCCGACGCACCCGGAGGAGCCGAACTGGTCGTACCAGGTGCCGAGTTTGTGGGTGAGCCACTGCCGGTAGCGGCTGCGCGCCGAAGAGCGCACCGGCCCACCGTGCAGCTGGGAGAAGTCCAGGTCGAAGCAGACGTCCCAGACCCGCCAGCGCTCGGCGTGGTCCCCGGTCAGGTCGGTGACGTCCTCCGTGGTGGTGCAGTAGCAGGTGGGGCACACCATGGTGCAGTTGCCGCAGGTCAGGCAGCGGGAGGCGACGTCGTCCCAACGGGGGGCGTCCAGCGTTCCGGCCATCAGCCGGCGCAGGTCGGTGTCGGGCATGGTGCGGCCCATCCGGTCCGCGGCGGAGGCGACAGCCTGGCGCGCGGTCTCGCAGACGGCTTCGGAGGCCGCGCTGGTGGGGAGTTCGGCGAGAATGTCGGCGCCCTCCGGGCTGCCGCTGCGGATCCAGAACCGGTGGCCGTCGGCGTCGACCAGCTCGGTCAGTGCCAGGTCGTACCCGGGTCCGGCCGCCGGCCCGGTACCCATCGAGGTACAGAAGCAGGTGGCGCCGGGTTCGGTGCACTCGACCGCCACCAGGAACGCCCCGGACCGGCGCCCCTGGTACACCGGGTCACGGTGCCGCCCGCCGGTCAGCACCCGGTCCTGAACGGCGATGGCCCGCAGGTCGCACGGGCGGACCCCGAGGAAAGCGAAGCGCGGCGGCGGTGTGTCGTCCTCCTCGATCACCAGCTGTCCGTCGCTGCGCTCGGCCCGCCACTGGCGTACCCGGGCGGGGTGCAGGAACGTCTTCCACGACTGCGGACCGGCCGCATGGGCGAAGGCTGCGCCGTCCTCCCGCTCGCGCAGCCGGTAGTGCCCGGCTTCGAGCTCGACGCCCCACCCGTAGGGCAGCTGGTCGGCGGACTCCAACTCGGCCAGCACGATCGCGCCGTCCCGTACGGTCGGCCCGACCACCGTGAACCCGCGCGCCCGCAGCAGATCGACCAGGGTGGCCAGGCCGTCCTTGCCGATCACGGCGCCTTCGGCCGCGGGAGTCGTCGCCGTACTCACAGCACCACACCTCCGTCACCGACCAGGGACGGACGGCCCACGCTGCCGGAGCGGGTGTCGACCCACACCATCCTGCCGTACCTCCTCGCCCGACCGGACACTTCCAGCACTCCGCCCACACCGCAGGCCCATCTGTCACACACGTCCCATAAGAGCAGGATTTCCGCGCCGACACGGCGCCGACAGGGCCGTTGGGGCATCGGTGTCGGGGTCCTTCGACCACCTTCAGCCACTCTCACCACGCACGAGGACCACCGGACAGGGCGCGTGCTGGACGCAGCGCCGGCGGCCCACCGTGTACGGCCTTGCCGGAGCCGGTGCTCACGATGCGTTCCCTTCTCGGTTCGGCGACTCGTGGAACGGGGTGCGGAGGACGAGGACGGCCATGTCGTCGTGGCTGTCGCTGGGATGATGGTCGGCCGTGTCCGAACAAGACTCGTCGAGCGGCAGGTCGGCATGGTCGAAGGCGAGCCGGGCGAGGGCCTGGAGACCGGTGTCGATGGAGTGGTACGGGTCTGCTCGGCCACAGCCACGTTCTGCTTCACCGCGGCGAAGCCGTCCGGGGCCACCGGGACCGAGTCGATCTCCGGCCTGGACCGGAAAGCGGGCGAAGTCCGGATCATCGCTCGGGGCGTTGACCGCACAGCCCGACCGGGAGACCGGCGGCATGGGCGAACGCGATCAGCGACTAGAGCACGCCGCCGACGGGAGCGCACTCCGGATCGCGCGATCCCGGATCGCACACCAGTATGGACAGCATGTCCGGCCTGAGTACCACACCCCCGGTCCTCACCCTCACGATGAACCCTACGGTCGACATCTGCTGCGACATCGACCACCTGGTGGACATCGGCAAGACCCGCGCGCGGGTCAGGTACGTGGCCGCCGGCGGCGGAGGGATCAACGTCGCCCGCGGCGTGGCGCGGTTCGGGGGACGGGCGACCGCTGTCCACACCGCCGGCCAGGAGATCGGCCAGCGCCTGAACCGGCTGCTGGACGAGGAGGGCATCGACCACCTCGCCCTCGGGATCGCGGGTGAAACCCGCGAAGCGTTCGTGCTGTTCGAAACCGAGTCACACCGCAGCTATCACATCGTGCCGCGCGGCCCGCGACTCGACGACGACGAGGGGCGGCGCTGTCTGGACCTGATCGAACGGGCAGCCGGCACTCACCCGTACGTCGTGGCCAGCGGCAGCCTGCCCGAGGGTCTGCTCGACGACTTCTACACGGCCGTCGCCCGTCGGATCAGGGGAACCGGGTCCAGACTGCTGCTGGACACCTCAGGACCAGCTCTGCCCGAGTCACTGCACGAGGCCGTTTACCTGCGCAGATGCAACCGCAGCGAAGCCAGCTACCTCGTAGGCCGGACCGTGCAGAGCTTCGACGACGCCCGCGCCGTCAACGAGCAGCTGCTCGCCGCCGGAGCAGCAGAGGTCGCCATCACCACCCTCGGGGAACTCGGCGCGCTGTGCTCGACCGGTCAGGGACACATGGAACTGCATGCGCCGCCACTACCCGGAGAGCCGCTCAGCGACGCCGGCGCCGGGGACGGCATGATCGCCGCAATCGTCACCCGGCTGGCCGCAGGCGACGACCCGGTCGACGCCTGCGCGCTCGGGGTGGCCGCAGCTGCCGCATCGATGCTCACCCCCGGCACCGAACCTTTCGATCGGGAGGTAGCCGAGTCCCTCTGTACCGCCGTTCGGATCAACCGGCTTGCAAGCTGAAGACCCCCTGCCTGCCGGGGCCCGTTCCGCCGCCAGGTACGCCACGTGGCGGGCGCCGACGCGTCCGCTCACCGACCTGTTCGAGGTCATGCTCGTGCCCGTCCGGACTCCCTGGGCGGGCCGGGTGGCGCAAGCCCGCCGCGGCGGCCTTCCCGCGCGCGGGAGAGGGCCTCGGGGGAAGATCGTGGTTGCTGCACGACCATCAGCAGTCGGTCCGGGTCAGGCACCGTGCCGAAGCTGCAGGCGATGAAGTGGACGCTGTGGTCCGGGGCGGCCGTGGCCCGGGGACACGCGAGCACGGCGCGCCGGGTACCGGGCTCGGCTGAATCCCTGCCCGTGTTCTTCGGCATCTTCTGTCACGACCTCTCCTGCCGACGTCGCCGGAAGTCCTGATCGGCGCCAACGCGACATGTCCCGGAGAGCGACCGGACAGGCAGACGGCGGGCCCTCGCGTGTGGGGTCCGTCTCTCTGCTCTTCCGGGGCTCCCCTGGCTCATGGATGATGGGGGAACTCCGTTGACGCACGAAGCAAAGGCTGGTTGTCCATGAGTGATCACGTCCATGTGCGGCTGTCCAGCGGTCTCTCCGTGAACGGCGACGGCGAACTCGTGGAGCAGTACCACTGCCGCTGCGGTGCATCCTGGACGAAGACCTACGAGGCGGCGGGGGACGCCGAGCAGTGACCCGTGGCGGCCCGGCGCGGCCGCCCGGTGTCAGCGGCCGCGCACGATCACGACCGGACACGGGGCGTGCTGCACGCAGTGCTGGCTGACGGAGCCCAGCAAGGCCCCTGTGAAGCCGCCGAGCCCGCGGCTGCCCACCACCAGAAGCGCCACGTCGTCCTCGGCCGCGGCCTTCAGCAGCGCCTGGGCCGCGGTGCCCTCCTCCACACGAGGGGTGATCTCCACGGGCGGCTCGGAACCCACGGCCTTCTCGATGCTCTCGAGCAGGACCTTGCGCGCGATGTCCCCGAGCCCCCCTTCCTCCGCGACGGGAACGCTGCCGCCCCATCCGGAGAACGGCGGCTCCCAGGCGATGACAGCCCGCACGGCCGCGCCGGTCAGCTTCGCCTGCCGCACCGCCCAGCGCAGAGCCCGTCTGGACTGCTCGGAACCGTCCACCCCGACGACGATCTTCTCGCGGGTCTGCTTGTCAGTCATGGCTCGCCCTCCGGTCGGGCCGGAAATCCGCGCGGGTCCTACGGTGTTCCGACGGCTCAAGGCTTCGCGGTGCCCTCTTCGGTCCTCTTCCTGGCAGCATCAGCCCGACTCGCCCGATCCGCACGCCAGCACGGCAACGGACCTCCTTCTCGCGCCGGGCCGGGCACCGTCGCAGGATGGAGGAAATGGGCCCCGGACGGCGACCCGCGGTCCGGAGGGAAGGAGCCTCTGTGGACGACGAGTTCCTCTCCTCGGCCGGGCACGCCCCGGCCTGGCGACGGGCCAGGGACCAGCTGGACGGGCTTCCCGGGCACGGGGGTCTGAACATCGCGTACGAGGCGGTCGACCGGCATGTGGCCGCCGGGCTCGGGGACAAGGCGGCGCTCCGCTACGTCGCCGTCGACCGCGCGGTGGTCACGACTGTCACCTACCAGGACCTGGCATGCCGGAGCAACCGCTTCGCCAACGTCCTGCGCGCGCTCGGCGTCGGCCGGGGGGACCGGGTGGCCTCGCTGCTCGGCCGCTGCCCGGAGCTGTACGTGTCGGTACTCGGCACCGTGAAGAACGTCTCGGTGTTCTGCCCGCTGTTCCCCGCGTTCGGCCCGGCTCCGGTGGAGGACCGGATGCGGCTGGGCGGCGTCCGGGTACTCGTCACCTCCGAGGAGTTGTACCGACGGAAAGTCGCAGACCGGCGGGAGCACCTGGCAGCGCTCGAACACGTCCTGATCGTCGGCCCCCACTCCGGGGACCTCTCCGGCACCCTTTCGCTCGATGCCCTGCTCGCGGACGCCTCGGACGAATTCGCCATCCCCGACACCGACCCCGAGGACATGGCGCTGCTGCACTTCACCAGCGGCACCACGGGCACGCCGAAAGGGGCGCTCCACGTGCACGAGGCGGTGGTCGCCCATCACGCGACCGCCGCGCTCGCGCTGGACCTGCACCCAGGGGACGTGTTCTGGTGCACGGCCGACCCCGGCTGGGTCACTGGCATGTCGTACGGAATCATCGCTCCGCTCACTCACGGCGTGACCATCGTGGTGGACGCGGGCGAGTACGAGGCCCGCCGCTGGTACGGCATCCTCGCCGACCAGCGGGTGAACGTCTGGTACACCGCGCCGACCGCGATCCGGATGCTGATGCGGGCGAGTCCCCGGGGCAGCCCGCCCGATCTGCCGCGCTCCTTCGACCTCTCGGCGCTGCGGTTCATCGCGAGCGTGGGCGAGCCACTCAACCCGGAGGCGGTGCGCTGGGGCGAGGAGATCCTCGGCCTGCCGATCCACGACAACTGGTGGCAGACCGAGACCGGATGCATCGTGATCGCCAACACCGCCGAGACCGAGATCAGGCCCGGCTCGATGGGACGGCCGCTTCCCGGCATGGAAGCGGGCGTCCTGGAGCGGGGGCCGGAGGGACGCGCCGAGGTCGCTGCCGGCCGGGTCCACGTCCTGAAGGAGCCGGGAGCCGAGGGCGAACTGGCACTCCGGCCGGGCTGGCCGTCGATGTTCCGGGGCTATCTCGGCGCCGAGGCGCGCTACCGGGCGTGCTTCGCCGACGGCTGGTACCTCACCGGCGACGTCGCCCGGTGCGACGCCGACGGCTACTACTGGTTCGTCGGCCGGGCGGACGACGTGATCAAGTCCGCGGGCCATCTCATCGGCCCGTTCGAGGTCGAGAGCACGCTGATGGAGCACCCGGCGGTGGCCGAGGCCGGGGTGATCGGCCGGCCCGACCCCGTTGCCGGGGAGATCGTCAAGGCCTTCGTGTCACTCAAGCCCGGGTACGACCCGGGTGACGGGCTGGCGCGGGAGATCACCGCCTTCGCCCGGCGGCGGCTCGGACCGGCGATCGCACCGCGCGAACTCGCCTTCGACCAACACCTGCCGAAGACCCGCAGCGGCAAGGTGATGCGACGCCTGCTGCGTGCCCGGGAACTGGGCCTGCCCGAAGGCGACCTGTCGACCTTGGAGGAGGCGTCATGATCCGCCGGACCGCCGCGAACCCGCGGCGCAGCAGGCAGCGCACGGCTGGCGGCATGGACCACCAGCTCGCGATGCTCCGCGAGATGGTGCGCATCCGTCGATTCGAGGAGCGCTGCGTGGAGCTGTACAGCTCCGGTGAGATCCGTGGCTTCGTCCACCTGTGCATCGGCGAGGAAGCGGTCTCGGTCGGTGTCAACCGGGCCCTCACCGCCGAGGATTCCGTGGTCACCACATACCGGGAGCACGGCCACGCGCTGGCCCGCGGTGTTCCGGCGGAGGCGGTGTTCGCTGAGATGCTCGGGCGGGTCACCGGTTGCAGCAGGGGCCGGGGAGGATCGATGCACCTGTTCGACACCGCCCGGCGCTTCTACGGCGGGCACGGCATTGTCGCCGGCGGGCTGCCGGTGGCGGCCGGCCTGGCGCTGGCCGCCCGGATGCGCGGGCAGCCGAACCTGACCTGCTGCTTCTTCGGGGACGGCGCCTTCGCCGAGGGCGAGTTTCACGAAACCGCCAACCTGGCCGCCCTGTGGGACCTGCCTCTGCTGCTGATCTGCGAGAACAACCTGTACGCCATGGGCACGCCGCTGGTCCGCGAGCACGCCCAGACCGACCTGGCGGCCCGCGCCGCCTCCTACGGCCTGGTCGCCTGGGCTGCGGACGGCATGGATGTACTCGCCGTCGAGCATGCCGCCCGCCGCGCGGCGCGGGCGGTGCGCGAGGGCGGCGGCCCGTACTTCCTGGAGCTGCGCACGTACCGCTTCCGGGCGCACTCGATGTACGACCCGGACCTGTACCGGGACAAGACGGAGATCGAGCAGTGGAAGGAGCGCGATCCGATCACGCGGCTCGCCGACCTGATGTGCGCCGACGGTAGCCTCGACGGCCACGGGCTCGAGCTCATCGAGAAGGAGATCGCCGACGAGCTGGACCAGGCGGTCGACCGGGCCCGCGAGGGCGGCCTCGAACCGGCGGAGGACCTGCTGCGCTTCGTCCGCAGCCCGGCATCGGAGCCGTCGTGACCGGGACGGAGCCCGCGCCGCCGACGACCTATCGGGAGGCGCTGCGGGAAGCCATGCGCGAGGCGCTGGCGGCGGACGACCGGGTGTTCCTGATGGGCGAGGACGTGGGACGGTACGGCGGGGCCTTCGGAGTGAGCCTCGGGCTGCTTGACGAGTTCGGGTCGGCACGCGTCCGCGACACCCCGTTGTCCGAGTCGGCCTTCGTCGGGGCGGGCATCGGCGCGGCCATCGCGGGACTGCGTCCGATCGTCGAGGTGATGACCGTCAACTTCAGTCTGCTCGCCCTGGACCAGATCCTGAACAACGCGGCGACCCTGCTGCACATGTCCGGCGGACAGGTCGGCGTGCCGCTGGTGATCCGGATGACCACCGGCGCCGGCCGCCAACTCGCCGCCCAGCACTCGCACAGCCTGGAGGGCTGGTACGCGCACATCCCGGGCATCCGGGTCCTCGCACCCGCGACAATCGAAGACGCCCGATACATGCTGGCCCCGGCCCTGGCCGACCCCGACCCGGTGGTGATCTTCGAGCACGGCTCTCTCTACAACGCCTCTGGCACGATGCCTGCCGGATCCGGACCAGTGGACCTGGACAGCGCTGCGGTGCGCCGCCCCGGCACGGACGTCACTCTGATCACCTACGGCGGCTCGCTCGGCAAGGCTCTGGACGCCGCCGAGCAGCTCGCGGCCGACGGCATCGCGGCCGAGGTGGTCGACCTTCGCACGCTCCGTCCGCTCGACGACACGACGGTGCTCGGCTCCGTTCAGCAGACCCACCGGGCGGTGGTGGTCGACGAGGGCTGGCGCACCGGTGGCCTCTCGGCCGAGGTGGCTGCACGGGTCACCGAACAGGGGTTCTACGACCTGGACGCGCCGGTCCAACGGGTCTGCGCGGCCGAGGTGCCGGTGCCCTACGCCCGGCAGCTGGAGGAGGCCGCGTTGCCGCAGGTGGCGGACATCGTGGCGGCGGCCCGGCGGGCGGTCGGCTGAGATGGCCGAGTTCACGATGCCAGCGCTCGGCGCCGACATGACCGAAGGCACCCTGATGGAGTGGCTGGTGCACCCCGGCGACAGGGTGACCCGGGGCGACACCGTGGCCGTCGTGGACACCGTGAAGGCGGCGATCGAGGTCGAGTGCTTCGAGACCGGTACCGTCGAGCGGCTCCTGGTCGAGCCGGGCACCACCGTCCCGGTGGGTACGCCCCTCGCCATCATCGCCGCAGGCGCGCCGGCGGCCGGGGAGTCGGAGCCAACGGAGGCTCCCCGGCCCGTCCCGCAGCCCGCAGCCCGGACCGAGCCGAGGGCCGCACCGGTTGCGACACCCCTGGTGCGGCACCTGGCCGAGACGAGCGGTGTGAACTTGACCGCCGTGCACGGAACCGGGCCCGGCGGGCGGATCACCAGGGCCGACGTGGCTTCCGCCGTGCCACCCGCCGCATTGGCGCGGGATCGGACACAGGAACGGAGGCCGACGAGCAGCGTGCACGGCCGGGGTGACCGACTCAGGGCGACGCCCCTGGCCAGGCGGCTGGCAGCAGAAGCGGGGATCGACCTGGAGACGGTGAACGGGACCGGTGACCAAGGCGCGGTCCGCGCCTCCGACGTCCGTGCCGTAGTCGGCGGGGGGCCGGCACCGGAACCGGAGTGGGCACCGGAACCGTCAGCGGCGGTTCCACCGGAGGCACCCGCCGGTCGGCGGGCGGCGATGCGCCGGGCCATCGGCGACCTGATGGCACGCTCCAAGCGCGAGATCCCGCACTACTACCTCGCCACCACCGTCGACCTCTCCACAACGATGCGGTGGCTGCGCGAACGCAACCGAGACCTGCCGGTGCCCGAGCGGTTGATCGCCGCCGCGCCGCTGCTCAAAGCCGCCGCCCTGGCCGCCCGCGAGGTGCCGCAGCTCAACGGCTTCTGGACGGCGGACGGATTCAGCCCCTCCCCCGCCATCCACCTCGGCGTCGCGGTCGCGCTGCGCGGCGGCGGCCTGGTCGCCCCGGCCATCCACGACGCCGCCGACCTCCCGGTGCCCGACCTGATGGCAGCGCTGCGCGACCTGGTGGCCCGGGCCAGGGCCGGACGGCTTCGCGGCTCCGAGACCGCGGACCCCACGATCACCGTGACCAGTCTCGGCGACCAGGGGGTCGAGGCGGTGTTCGGCGTGATCTATCCGCCCCAGGTCGCCCTGGTCGGGCTCGGCAAAGTGGTGGAGCGGCCATGGGCCGCCGACGGCATGCTCGGGGTTCGGCCGGTGGTCACCGCCACTTTGTCCGCTGACCACCGTGCCAGCGACGGCGCCACCGGGGCCCGGTACCTCGCCGCATTCGATGGGCTGTTGCAGAGACCGGAGGAACTGTGAACCAGAAGCAGGCACTCGCCCTCGTCCGGGAGGTACTCACCGAGATCGCCCCGGACGCCGACTTCTCCGAGATCCCACTCGACGAGGACTACCGTCACACCCTCGAACTCGACTCCCTCGACCTCCTCACCCTGGTGGAACGGCTGTCCGAACGGACCGGCTGCCGGATCGACGAGGACGACTACCCGCGCCTGGCCACGCTCGAAGGGAGTGCGGCCCTCCTGGCGGAACGCACCTGAACGGGTCAGCCGGCCTCTGCGTGCCGGTGAATCGACGCTGCACATCGGGTTCTCGACCGGTGCCGGGCGACGGAGGTCAGCCGGCCAGTCGCTCGGAGGTCATGGCCCTGCGGGCGCCCGAGGCCGGTGAGGCGGCGGTCGGGCCGGGCCAGCTCAGCGAGCTGGGCCTCGAAGGCGGCGCGGGCCCGAGCATGTGAACGCGGCGGGCTGGTACGCCGCCCACCCCCCATGACATGCTCCAGCAGCGGCCGGGGCCCGGGTGGTGCGGGCTCGTCGCGCAGCGCGACGGTGTCGGCCGGCCCCGGTCCGCGGGTGCAGGCCGAGCTGCTGACGCCGATCAGCTCAGGCCCCGTCAGCTCTATGTCTGTGCTCGTCCGGCCGCGCCCGTCGGGCACCCGCCGTGCGCAGCCGTCGGTGCGGTGTCCGCCGGCTCGGCCGTAGGGAAGCCGCCGGACACCGCACGGGCGCCTGCGCATTTTTCCGGGTGCGGTCACCGAGAAGGGCGCGGCTCGTATGCGGCGGAGACGCAGAGGCGTCCCAACGGCGGGTGCTCTCCTTGACGAGCCTGATCCCCGCATCGCTCATCTCCAGTCGACCGTCAGCCGCCCGGCCCGCTCGCCCACGTCGGTGCCGAGTTCGGCGCAGGCGGCGATGAACCGGTCGCGGATCCACTGCCGCTCCTCGCCGTGGGCGAGGCGGGTGTGGCAGAAATCAAGGAACAGGGGCAGTGCCTCCAGACGTACCGGCGCGAGGCTCGCCGAATCCGGCCCGTCCAGGGTGACCAGGAACAGCAACCCGAGGTCGTTGCGCAGCGCGGGGTGGACGGCGTAGTCGTCGACGAAGTCACCCATGTCGTAGATGATCCGGTCGGCGACGCCGTGGAAGACGTGGGCGGAGTGTCCGGCGATCAGCGTGGCCCCGGCGGCCAGCAGCTGCGGTGCCGCCAGGCGCACGTGCGGCGGCGGGCGGGAGGTCATGTTGGGGCCCCAGTGTGGGGTGACCAGCACGGCGTCGGCCTCCCGTGCGGCCCTGGCCACCAGTGCGCCGAGCCAGTCGGGTACGCCGGCACTCAGGTCGGCCCAGGCCGCCCCGGGGCGCTGCTCGTCGGCGGCGTATTCCTCGGGGTGGTCCGTGACCGCGGCCACTGCCAGCCGTACCCCTTTCGCTTCCAGCGCCGCGAACTCCCGGGCCTCCAGGACGTCGTGGCCAGCGCCGACCGTGCGGACGCCGGCCCGTTCCAGCAGCGCGCGGGTGTCGGTGAGGGCGTCGAAGCCGTAGTCCAGGGCGTGGTTGTTGGCCAGGGTCACGCAGTCCACTCCCAGCTCGGCGAGCACGTCGGCGGCAGCGGGAGGGGCGCGGAAGAAGAACATCTTGTACGGGTTCGGCCAGCGGTTCCCTCGGTTGGATATGCAGCACTCCAGGTTGAGCACGACGAGGTCGGCTTCCGCGAGTGCCTGCCGTACCTCGGAGGCGAACAGCATCTGCGGCGTCGGCGAGCGCCGCAGCTGGTCGGCCACGCCGCGCCCGAGCATCGTGTCACCGGCCAGTGCCAGCGTGAGCGCCATTCTTCGGCCCCGCTTCCTCGTCGTGTTCAGGCGTCGAGCGTCACCTGGCAGGTCCAGCCCCCGGGGCCGCCGGTCAGGTCGAGGCCGTGCAGTGAGACCGCCTTTGGCACCGCCCCGATCTGCTCGGCGGTGTCGGCGTCCGCCATCGTGAAGCGGACCGACACGGCCCGGCCGTCCCTCGAGTCACGGATCACGTCCACCTCCGTGTCGAGGGGGATCTCGCCGTCGACGTCCGTCCGGTAGATGGCCTCCTCCAGAACGGACACCAGCAGATCCTCGTCGCTGTCCGCCGTGACCGCGCACGTGCGCTCCCCGACCGGCCGGGCCCCGGAGGTGTCGGCAAAGCCCTCGACGACCGCGTGCACCGCCTCGCGGATGCAGCCCTCCGCAGTTCGCGCCCACGCCTCCAGTCGCGTCCCCCGAGCCCGGAGGTCCTGGACCGTGCGGCCGCTCCGCCACCGGTCCTCGTCCTGGACGACGGCCGACTGGCCGGGATCGTCACCGTCGACGTCCTCGACCGGCTGGCCCGCGGACGTCTTGCCGCGACTGGGACCACCCCGCGCTGATCCCGGCGTGCAACCGGTCGGCGGTCTCCGTGGATACCGCGGGGCGGGAAGGCAGATGGCCTCGGCGGCCAGTGGCCGTGAGACAACGCGCGTCACGCTGGAGTGGTTGGCCAGGAGGAGCGGTGCACGCCAGCGAGCCAGTCTCTCAGTCGTAGGCTGCAGTGACCGGTCGCCTGGCAAACAGGCCAGTCCCGCAGGTGAGCGCGGCTGGCACGCCACTCTCACCTACGGGCGGCCCAGGCATTAGGTGCCCCGAGTGATCTCGACGCGCCGTGGCTGCTTCTGCTCCACGGCTGCCATGGGGGCTTTTACGGTCAGCACGCCCTTGTCGTAGCGAGCGGTGATGTCCCCCTCATCGCATCCTTCCGGAAGCCGGATGCTTCGGGTGAACGAGCCGTACCGGAACTCCGAGCGGTGCTTGCCCTTCTTCTCCTCGCGACGCTCGGCACGAACGGTGAGCACACCGCCTTCGACTGTGATCTCGATGTCCTTGTCCGGGTCGATGCCCGGCAGCTCGGCCCTGATGACGTAGGACCCTTCCTCCTCGCTCTCTTCGACGCGGATGACGTGCTCGTCGGCGGACATGTGTAGGCCGAAGGGGAAGTCCTCGAACATGTCCGGGAACGAGGGCCACCAATGCGTACGTCTGTGCATCAGTTCGCCGGCCATCGTCCTCCTCCTCACTCAAATGACCACTGTTTCCATCGTGCGGCGCCGAACCTCTCTGCGCTATCGCAGCAATGGGCGGTCGTGCGCCCTGCCACCCATCCCGATCAGAGAGGACTAGCCGGAGCTAGGTGTGCATCTGCTGGGTCTGTCCAATGAACGACTCTGTCCCGTAATCGGTGGTAACGAAGGGTGACGGCCGTCGCATAGCATGCGCGATGCCAACGAGCTCGTGAGTGTGGGGTTTTCAGGGCTGTCGGCCCTCATCGTCGAGGGCGTGACGGACGAGTGCGAGATCATCCGGGTGTCGGCCCGGACCCGAGATCATCCGGTGTTGTGCCCGATGTGCGGGCAGTCGACGAGGCAGGTGCATGGCTTCCACGAGCGGGTGGTCGTGGACGTGTCGGTGGACGGGCGGCGGGTCGTGGTGTCGGTACGGGTCCGGCGCATGGTGTGTCCGGTCCTGGGTTGCCCGCGGCAGACGTTCCGCGAGCAGGTACCTGGCCTGATCGAGCGCTATCAGCGGCGCACTCGGCGTCTCGCCGACCAGCTCGGTGAGATCGTGAAGGAGTTAGCGGGCCGGGCGGGCGCCCGCCTCTCCCGGGTCCTGGCCTGCGCGCTCTCCCGCTCGACCGCCCTGCGCCTGCTCATGCGTCAGGCGGTGCCGCCACTGCGTGTCCCGCGCGTACTCGGCGTCGACGACTTTGCCCTGCGCCGGCGTCAGCGCTACGCGACCGTGCTCATCGACGCCGAGACCGGCGAGCGGATCGACATCCTTCCCGGCCGCACAACCCAGAGCCTGGTCGCGTGGCTGCGCGAACACCCCGGAGCCGAACACGTCTGCCGCGACGGCTCCGGGTCCTATGGCGAGGCGATCCGCCAGGCCCCGCCCGAAGCGGTGCAGGTTAGCGACAGGTGGCACTTATGGAGCAACCTGTGCGGGAAGGTCCTGGCCGAGGTCCGCTCCCACGCTGCCTGGCGGGCCGCCATCGTCAACCCCGCCCGCCAGGGCGGGGTCCGCGAGCAGACCACCCGCGAGCGCTGGCATCGGGTCCACGGCCTGCTCGGCCAGGGCGTCGGGCTGCTCGAATGCGCCCGCCGCCCCGACGTGGCCCCTGAACACCGTCAAGCGGTACGCGCGCATGAAGGAGCCCACCGGCGAGCGCCGAGCACCCCGCTACAAGCCCACCCTCGTCGACCCCTACCGCGACTGTCTTCGCCGGCGCCGGGCTGAGGAGCCGGCGGCGCCTGTCACCCACCTCCTTCGCGAGATCAAGGAGTTGGGTTACACCGGCAGCGCGAACCTCCTGGTCCGCTACATCACCCAGGGCCGCGCCGAGGGCGACAAACCCGTCACCACTGCGCAGCGCTTCGCTCGCCTCCTCCTCAGCCGCCCCGAGAACCTGCCGCGACAAGGATGCCGAACTGCTGGGGGAACTCACCGAGGCCTGCTCAGAGATGACCGAACTCGCCTGTCTGACCGGAGAGTTCGCCCAACTGCCGGCGCCGGCCGAGGGTAGCGACGCCAAGCTCACCGACTGGATCACGTCAGTTCGCTCCGTCGACCTGCCCCACCTGCATTCCTTCACGAACCGCCTGGAACTCGACCGGGCCGCCGTCGATGCCGGACTCGCCACTCCCTACCACAACGGCCGCACCGAGGGGGTCAACACGCGAACCAAGAGGATCACGAGACAGATGCACGGCCGAGCCGGATTCGCCCTGCTCCGCCACCGCATCCTCCTCCAGTGATCACTACACGGCGCTACCACCGAATACGGGAGCCCTCTTTACAGACCCGCGGAGATCTCCAGCGTTGAGTTGACCGGGTCCCTGGGTATGGCGGTGAGACACGGGCGCCGGCCTGACGGCCGGGGTGGTTGAGGTGGCTGTCGGCCGGTCAACTCGCTTCCGGTCGGGCTGGAGATGACATTGAGGCCTTCCTGACGCAAAGTCCGTTATGGCAGCGATTACGCCAGAATGGCCAGTAGTCTCGTGCGATGAGGAGTCGGCATGAGGCATGGCTGCGGCCTGCCGGGGTGAATCCGGAGGAGGCCGCGGAGCTGTTGCTGCGTGATCTGCACAGTTCGCGGCGGGGGCTGTCGAGCGCGGAGGCGCGACGGCACCTGGTGCAGTACGGGCGCAACGAGTTGGAGCGCAGGCATGGGCGGCGCTGGCCGCGGGAGCTGGCCCGACAGCTCACCCATCCGCTGGCCCTGCTGCTGTGGCTGGCCGCCGCGCTCTTGTTCGCTGTCGGCTCGCATGCGGTCGCGGCGGCGGTGGTGCTGATCATCCTGTTGAACGCGGGATTCGCGTTCGTGCAGGAGGTGCAGGCCGAGCGGGCGGTGGAAGCTCTGGCGCAGTACCTTCCGCAGCGGGCCAAAGCGGTGCGCGACGGTGCCCGGATGGAGATCGACGCGGCCGAGCTGGTGCCGGGCGACATCGTCGTCATCGAGGAGGGCGACCGGATCCCCGCCGACGTGCGGCTGCTGGCCGGGGCGATCGAGGTGGACATGTCGGCGCTGACCGGTGAGTCGGTGCCGGCCCTGCGGTCGGCGGCCATCCTGGATGTCGACGTGCCCGTACTGCAGGCTCACGACCTGGTCTTCAGTGGCACGAACTGCACAGGGGGCGAGGCGCACGGCGTGGTGTTCGCCACCGGCATGGCGACCGAACTGGGCCGCATCGCCGCCCTGTCGCAGCGGGTCAAGCAGGAGCCCAGCCCGCTGGAGCTCCAGGTGCGGCGGGTGGCGTGGCTGATCGCCGCCGTGTCGGTGGCGCTGGCGCTGGCCTTCATCCCGCTGGCCGTGTTCGGTGCGGGCCTGTCCCTGGTCCAGTCGGTGATCTTCGCAGCCGGACTGCTGGCCGGCATGGTCCCCGAGGGTCTGCTCCCAGTGATCACCCTGGCGCTGGCCGTGGCCGTGCGCGCGCTTGCGGCCCGCGGCGCGCTGGTCAAACGGCTCAGCGCGGTGGAGACCCTCGGCTCGACCGACGTCATCTGCACCGACAAGACCGGCACCATCACCGAGAACCGCATGCGCCCCATGGCCGCATGGACCGCAGCCGGTCCCACCGACCTGGACGCCCGGGACCACGCATGGTCCTTGCCGCAGCCCGCACCGGCGCTCCAGGCGGCCGCTCGCATCGCCGCGTCCTGCAACAACGCCCGCCTCCAACCGGACGCCGAGCCGACCGGCGACCCCACCGAAGTGGCCATCCTGCTGGCCGCCCAGGCCCTGGGTGCCGACCCCGACGCCGACCGCCGCGAGGCCGTACGACGCTGGCAGTTCCACTTCGACCCCGAGCTGAAGCTCATGTCCACCATCGACCAGCACGGCGACGACCTCATGGTCCACACCAAAGGGGCCCCGGAAGCGGTCCTGCCGCGCTGCACGACCCTGCTGGACGAGAACGGACAGCCGGCCGCACTGGACGATGCCGCCCGCGAGCGCATCACGGCGCAGGTCGACGCCTACGCCACCGGCGGACTGCGCGTGCTCGCCCTGGCCCAACGCACCCTGGCCAAGGAGAGGCGGCCGCCGCACCGGCGGGCCGACGCCGAGCACGACCTGTGCTTCGTCGCGCTGATCGCCCTCCTCGACCCGCCCCGCCCCGAGGTGGCCGAGGCCGTCGCCCACTGCCGCACCGCCGGCATCCGCATCATCGTCATCACCGGCGACCACCCGCTCACCGCGGCCGCCATCGCCCGCCGCGTCGGCATCACCGGCCCCCACCCACGCGTCGTCACCGGCGACGACCTCGACCGGATGCACGAACACGAAGTCGCCGACCTGGTCCGCACCGAAGAAGACGTCATCTTCGCCCGCGCCTCCCCCGAGACCAAACTCCACATCGCCGAAGCCCTACGCGACCAAGGACACGTGGTCGCGATGACCGGCGACGGCGTCAACGACGCCCCCGCACTCCACCGCGCCGACATCGGCGTGGCCATGGGCCGCTCCGGCACCGACGTCGCCCGCGAAGCCGCCACGATGATCCTCACCGACGACAACTTCGCCTCAATCGTCGAAGCCGTCCGCGACGGACGGCGCATCTACGACAACATCCGCAAATTCATCATCTACATCTTCGCCCACGCCACCCCCGAGGTGACGCCCTTCCTCGTCTTCGCCCTCACCGGCGGCGCCGTCCCCCTCCCCCTCACCATCCTCCAACTCCTCGCCTTCGACGTCGGCAGCGAAACCCTGCCCGCCCTCGCCCTCAGCCGCGAGAACGCCGAACCCGGCCTCATGCAACGCCCCCCACGCCCACGCTCCGAAGGCGTCATCCGCACCCCCATGCTGCTCCGAGCCTGGCTGTTCCTCGGCCTGCTCGTGGCAGCCCTGCAGATGGCCGGCTTCTTCTACGTCCTCACCCGCTCCGGCTGGCACCCCGGCGACCCCACCGGCCCCGGCACACCCCTGCACCACGCCTACCAGCAGGCCACCACCATGACCTTCCTCGGCATGATCGCCGGCCAGATCGGCACCGCCTTCGCCGTCCGCACCCAACGCGCCTCCCTGCGCTCCATCGGCGCCCTGTCCAACCACTACCTGCTCGCCGCCATCGCCGGCGAGGTCCTCCTCGTCGCCGTCTTCGTCTACACCCCCGCCTTCCAGAGCCTCCTCGGCACCGCCCCACTCCCCACCAGCACCCTGCTCCTGCTCCTGCCCTACCCGTTCATCGTGTGGGGCGCGGACGAACTGCGCCGCTACCTCATCCGCCGGCACACCCGCCCAACCCCAGAGCCGAACCACATTGCCGGTGCCGCCCGGTGACCGGGCACACCATCCGTCCTGATCACCAAGGTCTCCAACGGCTCAACGGCTCAACGGCCCCGCAGCGCGGCCAGCCGCCTTCCGGGGACGCGCCTCGACCAGACGAAGGCCTGGTTCGGAAGCCTCAGCGGAGGCGTCGAGGGCCGCCTCCTCAAGCCCGCCCACTCCCGCTATACCGCCGGCTACTCCAGCGGCTGGAGGAAGTTCCGGGTCACACCACGTGGAAGCCGTCGTCGTCGGCGTCATCCTCGGCGCTACCCCAGCCCGCCAAGCCGCCGTCCTCGCCCAACCGACGCCCGCGGCCGACTCCGGCCGATCGGCATCAGCCTCCTCCTCGGCCAGGCGACCCGTGGCCTACCGGCCCGGCCCGTGATGAGCGGCGGGTACCGATTCTCCGCCCCTGCGATGCCGGTTCGGCCGCCCTTGTGCGGCGGCCGGGATGACCATGGAGGTGCAGTCGGCAGGGCGCCGCGGAAGGGAGGCCGGTGTGCCGCGAGGGAAGCTTCGGGTCTACCTCGGGGCCGCCCCGGGGGTCGGCAAGACCTACGACATGCTCAGCGAGGGCCACCGCCGCGCCGAGCGGGGCACCGACGTAGCTATCGCCTTCGTCGAGGACTACGGCCGGGCGCTGACCCGGCAGATGGCCGAGGGCCTGGAGACCGTGCCCCGCCGGACCATGACCTACCGAAGCCGCACCTTCACCGAGATGGACCTGGACGCCGTGCTCGCCCGCCGCCCCCAGGTCGCCCTCGTCGACGAGTTCGCGCACACCAACGTCCCCGGCTGCCGCAACGAGAAGCGCTGGCAGGACGTCGAAGAACTGCTGGAGGCCGGCATCGACGTCATCTCCACGGTCAACATCCAGCACCTGGAGTCCCTGAACGACGTGGTCGAGCAGATCACCGGCATCCGCCAGCGCGAGACCGTCCCCGACGACGTGGTGCGCCGCGCCGACCAGATCGAGCTGGTCGACATGTCCGCCGAGGCCCTGCGCAGGCGGATGGCGCACGGCAGCATCTACCCGCCGGAGAAGATCGAGACGGCGCTGACGCACTTCTTCCGTGCCGGAAACCTGACTGCGCTGCGCGAGATCGCCCTGCTCTGGGCGGCTGACCGGGTCGAGGAGGCCCTGCTGCGCTACCGGCACGACCACGGCATCCAGCAACCGTGGTCCACCCGCGAACGGGTCGTGGTCGCGCTGTCCGGCGGGCCCGAGGGCGAGACCCTGATCCGGCGCGCCAAGCGCACCGCCTCCCGCGGCGCGGGCGGCGAGTTCATGGCCGTCCACGTCGCCCGCGACGACGGCCTGGCCGGCGCCTCCCCGAAGCTGCTGGCGCGCCAGCGCGCGCTCGTCGAGAACCTCGGCGGCAGCTGGCACACCCTGGCAGGCGACGACCTCGCCGAAGCCGTCCTCGCCTTCGCCCGGCAGGTCAACGCCACCCAGATCGTCATCGGCGCCACCCGCCGCACCCGCCTCAAGCGCCTGTTCACCCGCGGCACCGGCGAGGCGATCATCGAGGGCTCCGGTGACGACATCGACGTCTACGTCGTCACCCACTCCCAAGCCGCCCACGGATGGCGTCCGCGCCGCCACCCCGGCACCGACACCGACACCGGGTGAGTCGGGGCAGCCCCGGGCCAATGGCAGCGCGGATCCTCATGTGGTCCGCTCGGTGATCCAAGAGAGACGCCCTAGCCTCGCGCTTTCACGAAGCGGGCTGTCCGGTAGGTGATCAGCAAAGCAGAAAGTGTCTCTGACCTGTGAGAATGAGGATTGTCTAGGCCCTTGTTCCCACGCCCGTCGGAGGCACTTCCCAGGTGAGTGAGCGTATCGGGTCGTACCCGCGTGTGTGGGTGTCGGGTGGCGGCAGCAGGGTCGTCTCGCAGGCCGGCGGGGTTCTGTTGACAGCGCGCCGCACGGGCCTGGCCTCCACGTTGTCTGCGGCGCTCGCGCCGTGGCGCAAGCCGAGAGCGGTGCACGACCCCGGCAAGATCCTGCTGGATCTCGCGCTCGC
>NZ_JBHWDU010000035.1:0-74934 GCF_042734825.1 Kitasatospora sp. NPDC059648
CGCCGGCCCCGCGCCGGCGCCCCCGCCCCCCCCTACCTGCCGCCCCCCCGCGCCCCGCGGGGGCGGGCGGGGGGGGGGCACCCCGCGCCACCGCGGTCGGGTCGCGGGTCAGCCGAGCGCGGCCTCCCGGAGCCGGGAGGCGGCCTGCTCCGGGCTCACGTCGGTGACGAAGGCGTCCATCCCCGATTCCACGCCGGCCAGGTACTTGAGCTTGCCCGGCGCCCGACGGACGGTGAACAGTTCTAGGTGGAGGGCGAGTTGTCCGCCGCCGGTGCGGGGGGCCTGGTGCCAGGCCGAGATGTACGGGGTCCGGTTGGGCGCCGCGCCGGGCGGGGCGGGGAACAGGGCGTCGAAGCGGCGCAGCAGGTCCAGGTAGAGGCCGGGGAACTCGGCGCGTTCGGGTTCGGTCAGCTCGGTGAGGTCGGCGACCCGGCGCTTCGGGTAGAGGTGGACCTCGTACGGCCAGCGCGCGGCGAACGGCACGAAGGCGATCCAGTGTTCGCCCCGCAGGACCAGCCGCTCCGGGGTGTCCTGCTCGGCGGCGAGAAGGTCCTCGAACAGGTTCCGGCCGGTGCGGTCGCGGTGCGCCTCGGCCCGGGCGATCATCCGGGTGGTGCGGGAGGGGACGAAGGGGAAGGCGTAGATCTGACCGTGCGGGTGGGCGAGCGTGACGCCGATCTCCTCTCCGCGGTTCTCGAAGCAGTACACCTGCCGCACGCCGGGCAGGGCGGACAGTTCCGCCGTGCGGTCGGTCCAGGCGTCCAGCACCAGGCGCGCCCGCGCCTCGTCCAGGTCCGCGAAGGAGGCGTCGTGGTCGGAGGTGAAGCAGACCACCTCGCAGCGGCCGTTGCCGGGTCGGAGGGTGTGCAGGGGCGCGTCCCGCGCCGCGACGTGCTCGGCCGACCCGGGCGCGAGCGAGGGGAAGCGGTTCTCGAACACCGCCACCTCGTAGTCGGCCGCCGGGATCTCGCTGAGCCGCCCGTCCCGGGAGGGGCACAGCGGGCACTCGCCGGCCGGCGGGCGGTAGGTGCGCTGCTGGCGGTGGGCGGCCACCGTGACCCACTCGCCGAGCACCGGGTCGAGCCGGATCTCGGAGAGGCTGGCCGCGGGCTCCAGGGGGCGTTCGTCCCGGACGTCGCGGACGGCTCCCGCCGCCTGGTCGAAGTAGACCAGTTCGCGGCCGTCGGCCAACTTGGTGGCGGTTCTGTGCACCGCTGTACTCCTTACGCGTTGGACGTCGCCCCGGCAGTTTTCAAGCTTCAACAGATTCAAACAAACACGATCGCTTGTCAACAAGGACTGTCCCGGGGTGCTGGTGTTTCCCGGTGGTCCGCGCGACCCGCCTGATCATGTCCATCCAGGTTCACCGCAGACATTGACCTTGAGGGCCAGGCATGTTTGATTATGTCGAATTTGCTCCCGCTTGCCGACATCACCGCCGGCGAGGACCAACCCCGCTCACCACACATGGAGCTGAACAGATGATCGACGAGGCCGCCACCGACTTCGAGGCCGTCCACGCGGCACGGCCGAGCGGCGTCTGGGCCGCCCCCGGCCGGGTGAACCTGATCGGAGAACACACCGACTACAACGACGGCTTCGTCCTGCCGATCGCCCTTCCGCACACCACCCGGGTCAGCGCGCGCCGCCGGACGGACGGACGGCTGCGGCTGTACAGCGCCCAGGGCGACGGCACGGTCACCGACCTGGCGCTGGAGGGACTGGCGCCCGGCGCCGTGGCGAGCTGGGCGAGCTACCCGGCCGGGGTCTTCTGGGCGCTCGCCGAGGCGGGCCACCCCGTCGGCGGGGCCGACCTGTTCGTCGACAGCGACGTGCCGACCGGCGCCGGGCTCTCCTCCTCGGCCGCCCTGGAGTGCGCGACGGCCGCGGCCCTGAACGACCTGTACGAACTGGGCCTGACCGCGCCGGAACTCGCCCTGATCGCCCAACGGGCGGAGAACGCCTTCGTCGGCGTGCCCTGCGGAGTGATGGACCAGATGGCCTCCGCCTGCTGCACGGACGGCACCGCGCTGTTCCTCGACACCCGGACGCTGGAACAGCGGCACGTGCCGCTCGACCTGGCGGCGGCGGGCCTGCGGCTGCTGGTGATCGACACCCGGGTCAAGCACGACCTCGGCGACGGCGCCTACGCGGCCCTGCGGGCGGGCTGCGAGCGCGCCGCGGGCCTGCTCGGTCTGCCCGCGCTGCGCGACCTCCCGGCCGCCGACCTGGCCCCGGCCCTGGACCGGCTGCCCGGCGAACTCCGGCCGCTGGTGCGGCACGTGGTGACCGAGAACGGGCGTGTGCTGGAGACGATCGACCACCTGGGCCGCGGTGAGCTCGCGGCGCTGGGGCCGGTGCTGACGGCCGGACACGCCTCGCTGCGCGACGACTTCCGGGTCTCCTGCGCGGAGACGGACCTCGCGGTGGAGTCCGCCGTCGCCGCCGGGGCATTGGGCGCCCGGATGACCGGCGGCGGCTTCGGCGGCTCCGTCATCGCGCTGGTCGAGGCCGCGGATCCGGCGGCGGTCGCCGAGGCGGTGCGGTCGGCCTTCCGCTCGGCGGGCTTCACCGCACCCGTCACTTTCACCGCGGTGCCGTCGGCGGGCGCCCGGCGGGTGGCCTGACCCGGCCGAACGCCGAGCCGGCCGCCCGCTCAGCCGAACGCCGGGACGACGACCAGCTCGCCGACCGCCTCGGCGACCACCTCGCGGGCGGTCGCCGGGAGGGCGTCGTCGGTGACGAAGCAGTCGACCTCGGCCAGCGTCGCGAAGCTGCTCAGCCCGACCACGCCCCACTTGGTGTGGTCCGCGACCACGACCGTACGGCGTGCCGAGGCGATCAGAGCCCGGTTGGTCTGCGCCTCGGCCAGGTTGGGCGTGGTGAGGCCGGCCTGCTCGCTCACCCCGTGCACGCCGAGGATCAGCAGGTCCACGTGCAGCGAGCGGATCGTCTGGTCGGCCAGCGCCCCCACCAGCGCCGCCGAGCGGGTGGGCGACCCACCCGTCAGCAGCAGCGAGGGGACGGTCTCCCTCCCCTCGCTCCCCGCCGCCCAGAGCAGGTCCGCGATCCGCAGCGAGTTGGTCACCACCGTCAGCCCCGGGACCTCCAGGAGCCGGGCGGCGACCGCGTAGGTCGTGGTTCCGGCCGAGAGGGCCACCACGCTGCCCGGCTCCACCAGCTTGACCGCGGCGTCCGCGAGCGCGGCCTTGGTGCCCTCCTCCAGCCCGGACTTGGCGTCGAAGCCGGGTTCGAAGGTGCTCGCCGTCCCGGTCGCCACCGCGCCGCCGTGGACCTTCTCCACCGCGCCCTGACGGACCAGCGCGTCGAGGTCCCGGCGGATGGTCATGTCGGACACGCCGAACTGCTCGACCAGTTCGGCGACCCGGACCGCGCCGGCCCGGCGGATCGCCTCCAGGATCAGTGCCTGGCGCTGGGCGGCGAGCAACGTCTGGTCAGCCACGGAGGACCTTTCGATCGAACGAGCACGTGCGGCTTGGGCGTTCTCGTCGGCGACCGGGAACGCGGCCGGGTCCTGCGGGAGTCATTATCCCAGCACCGCCGGCCGGCTGTTCCCCGGTACCGGTCCGGGAAGCGGACCGCCGGCGCCGCGTTCGATCGCGGCACCGGCGGTCAGGGGACGGCCGGTTCCCCGGCCCGCAAGGCCGGGCCGACGCCCTAGGCGGGCAGGCCGACCGCGCGGTCGCGGTTGCGGCGCTGCTGGATGACGACGGCGGCGACCAGCAGGGCACCCTGGGCGACGTTCTGCCAGAAGGAGTTGATGTTCTGGACGGTGAGGCCGTTCTGCAGTGCGCCGAGCAGCGCGACGGCGAGCAGGGTGCCTCCGATGCCGCCCTTGCCGCCCTTGAGGGCGCAGCCGCCGAGGGCGGCCGCGGTGATCGACTGCAGCTCCAGGCCTTCGCTGCCGGAGACGGGCTGGCCGCTGCCGGTGCGGGCGGTGAGCAGCACGCCCGCGAGGGCGGCGACGGTGCCGGAGAGGGCGTAGGCGGCGATCAGGTACTTGTTGAGGTTGATGCCGGCCAGGCGGGCGGCGGTGTCGTTGCCGCCGATGGCGTAGATGTTGCGGCCGATGTCGGTGTAGGTGAGCAGGGCGTGCACGGCGAGGGCGGTGAGCACCAGCAGCCAGACCATGGTGGGCAGGCCGGCGATCCGCCCCCGGCTGAGGAAGACGAACACCGGGTCGTTGAGCACGTAGCCCTGGGCCCGGCCGTCCGAGACGAGCTGGGCGACGCCCTTGTAGGCGGCCAGTCCGGCGAGGGTGGCGATGGTCGGGTTGACCCGGCCGTAGACGATGACGACGCCGTTGAACAGGCCGATGCCGGCGCCGATGGCGAGGGCGGCGCCGATGCCGAGGTAGGGGTTGGCGCCGGTGGAGGTGAAGACCATCGCGCTGGTGACGGAGGCCAGGCCGGCCTGGGAGCCGACCGAGATGTCCAGGCCGCCGCAGATGATCACCACGGTCTGGACGACGGCCAGCAGTCCGGAGATGGTGACGGCCTCGGCGATGACCTGGATGTTGTCCCAGCCGGCGAAGTTCGGGTTGAGCCAGCCGAACAGGGCGACGACGGCGACGAGGGCGCCGATCAGGCTGAGGTTCTGGCCGCCGACCGCGGCCAGCACGGCGCGCGGGCCACCGGACCGGGCGGTCGCGGCTCCGGCGTCCGGCGCCGGGGCGGTCGGGGGAGTGGCGGTGGTCATGCGCCCACCTCGCTGCGCTCGGCAGGGGCACTTGCCCACGCGCGCCTTTCGACGGTTCGCTCGCTGCGCTCGTTCACTGGGTCTCTCCGGTCTGGGCGGGGGCGGTGGTGGCCAGGTCGTCGGCCATGGCGAGGGCGAGGACGGCCTCCTCGGTGGCCTGCTCGCGGGTGAGCTCGCCGGTGGTGCGGCCGTTCTGCATCACCACGACCCGGTCGGCGAGGCCGAGCACTTCGGGCAGTTCGGAGGAGATGACCAGGACGGCGGTGCCCGCGTGGGCGAGGTCGGCGATGATCTGGTAGATCTCGGCCTTGGCACCGATGTCGACGCCGCGGGTGGGCTCGTCGAGGATCAGCAGGTCGGGCCTGCGGGCTAGCCAGCGGGCCAGGACGACCTTCTGCTGGTTGCCGCCGGACAGGGTGCGGACCTCCGCCTCGACGGACGGGGCGCGGACCCGCAGCCGGTCGGCGTACTCCTGGGCGAGGTCCTTCTCCTGACGGCGCCTGACGAACCGCCAGCGGCTCAGCCGGCCCAGGCTGACCAGCGAGGTGTTGTCCCGGATCGTGCGGTGCAGGAACAGCGCCTGGGCCTTGCGCTCCTCGGGGGCCAGACCGATGCCCGCGGCGATGGCGTCGCCGGGGTTCCTCAGCCGCAGGACTTCGCCGTTGAGGGTCACCGTGCCGGAGCGGATCGGGGCGTCGCCCGCCAGCGCCAGGGCCAGTTCGGACCGTCCGGCGCCGATCAGGCCGGCCAGTGCGACGACCTCGCCGGCCCGGACCCGCAGATCGATGCCGTGCACGTCGTCGGTGCTGAGGTCCTCGACCTCCAGGACGACCCGGTCGGTGGCGACCTGCTGGCGGACGAACATCGAGGACAGGTCTCGGCCGACCATGAGCCGGACGAGTTCGCCCTCGCCGGTGGCGGCGGCCTGGACCATGCCGGCCACCCGTCCGTCGCGCAGCACGGCGATGCGGTCGGCGAGCCGGAAGATCTCCTTCATCCGGTGGGAGACGTAGATGACCGCGATGCCCTCGTCGCGCAGGCGTCCGATCAGGGCGAACAGGGCCTCCACCTCGTGCTCGGAGAGCGAGGAGGTGGGCTCGTCGAAGGCGATCGCGCGTGGCGGCACGGAGCCGGTCAGCGCACGCATGATCTCGACCAACTGACGCTGTGCCGCCGTGAGTTCGGAACCGAGCAGGGCGGGGTCGAGGACCTTGTCGAAGCCGAGGCGGCGCAGGTCGGCGACGATGCGCCGGTGCAGCCCGGCGCGGTCCAGGCGGCGCAGCCGGGTGCGGGGCAGCGCGCCGGCGTAGACGTTCTCGGCGACCGGGACGTGCGGGATGATCTCGGGTTCCTGCGGAATGATCCGGATCCCGGCCCGGCGGGCGTCCTGCGGGGAGTTCAGCTCCAGGGGCCGGCCGTCCAGCAGGACGCGTCCCCCGCTGGGGCGGTGGTCGCCGGTGAGGATGCGCAGCAGGGTGGACTTGCCGGCACCGTTCTCGCCCATCAGGGCGGTGACCTGGCCGGGCGGGAAGCTGAGGGTGACGTCCGTCAGCGCCTGGACGGCGCCGAAGCGCTTGGACACGCCCTCGGCGCTCAGGCCGGCCGAGCCGTCCGGTGGGGGAAGGGGCGGGGATTCAGGTGGGGTCATCGAGGCCTCGTTGGCGGTGCGGTGCGGACGGTCTTGGGGAGCGTCGGGGTGCGGCAGGGCCTGGTCGGGCCTGCCGCACCGTCGGCTCGGCGCGACGCCGGACGCGGCGTCAGCTGCAGGACACGCCCGCGGACTGCCAGGTCGTGGCGTCGACCATCTTGGTCGGGGCGAAGGCCTCCTTGGGGAAGTCCTTGCCGTTCTTGAGCTTGTCGTACATCGTCTGCACCGACAGGGCGCCGACGTCCTTGCCGTTGATGAACAGCGCGGCCTTCATGCCGGAGGGCTTGCCGGAGGCCCAGTCCTTGCACGCCAGGTAGGCGCCCAGGCCGACGCCGTCGATGTCGTCGGGGCTGACCCCGGCGTTCTGCAGGGCGGTGACGGCGCCCTGGACGTTCTCGTCGTTGCAGCCCCACACCACCCAGTGCTTGACGCCGGCGTTGGCGGTGATGGTGGCGGCCACCTTGTCCTGTGCGCCGGTCGGCGTGTTGTCGGTGGCCACGTCGATGTTCTGCACGCCCGGCGCGGCCTGGTCGAAGGCGGTCCTGGCAGCCTTGACCCGGTCGCCGCAGACGGTCACGTCCTGCTTCCAGGCGGAGATGATCCGGGTGTCGGCCGCGTTCCAGCCGGCCTTCTTGAACTCCTCCGCGGCGCGCTGGCCGACCTGCTGGCCCATCTGCTGGCCGGAGAAGCCGATCCGGGGGACGAGGTCTCCGGCGGCGCACTGGGTCGGGGAGGGGCCGCTCGCGCAGACCTGGTCGTCGGAGGTGAGCAGCGCCGCCTTGGCGTCCCGGGCGGTCTGGACGACCTGCGGGCCGACCGCAGGGTCCGGCACCACGATGATCAGGCCGTTGCTCTTCTGGGCGATCGCGGCCTGCACCTCGCCGACCGTCTTGTTGGCGTCGTTGCCGAGGTTGACGACCTTCAGGTCGGCGCCCAGCTCGGCCGCCTTGGCCTTGGCGCCGGCGGCCTCGTCCACGAAGTACTGCTGGTCGCCCTGCTTCTGCAGGTAGGTGATCGAGACCTTGCCGGAGACCGGGGCCACCGGGGCGTCGGCGCCGGAGGAGGAGGTCTGCCCGGTGGAACAGGCCGTCAGACCGAAGGCGGTGACCAGGCTCAGCGCGGCGAGCGGGGCCAGGCGGCCACGGGGGGAGAGGTGCATGGTGGGGCTCCTGAAGGTGGGGGCCGATCAGCCAGTAGCAACAGAATCGATCAGAAAGCATCGGAATTAAACGCGACGGAGCAAAAGAAAACGCCCCGTTCAGGCCTGAGTCAAGCTCAGCTTTGCCTCCGGGGCGGTTTCGAAACCGTCTCGTGATGCCCGCCGGTCCGTGCGGGCGCGCTGCGCACTCCGTCGAGGGGCCTGACGGTCCTCCTGGTCAGGGATGCTCAACGGGGGAGCGTTCGGGCTCACTTGACTACCGATCGGTAGGCAGGCGCCCGGGACAGCTTCGGTCAAAGGCGAGACGGCGTCAATAGCGTCGGCACCCCCCGTCCCGTCGGCCCGGGGCGGCGTTGACCGACCTTCCTTTCTCGGGGTGTTGATTGGTGTTGGAAGTTGCCGCTAGGCTCTCCTGCCGCGGCGGGCTGGTCGCACACCCTGCGAGGGACACCGCCGTCCCCGGCGGCGAGGTCCTCGCGAGCTGGGCGACGGAGCGTTCCACGGTCGCCCCGTCGTGGCTCGCCCGCGGAAGGACGCAGACGGGCCCGACCGGCAGCAGTCGACGGCGGGGCTGACCGGGCGAGGCGGTCGGGTCCCAAGCCGTCGGGGCTGCGCCGCGCCCCGGATCGGGCTCAGACCATCCGGGCCGTCGTCCCGCCGCCGGCCCGCGAGCCCTCCAGAGAGGCCAGCACTCCGTTCATGGCCGGGCGTGAACCGAACCTCGGTCGCCACCGGGTCAAGGCCCTGGAACGCAAGGGTCACCTGTACCGCGACCCGTACCGGCCTCGCGCCTACCGCGTGTGGGCCGACCGCCAGACCGCACTTGCGCCCGCCCCGTGCCGCTGGTGGGTACGACCACCGCTGGCGGCCCGATCCTGGCCTGGCTGCGTCAGGCCGGCTGTGCCTCGGGTTCGCGGGTGCACGGATGCGCGGTGGGACAGGCCGGGCAGCCGCGGACGTCGACCAGGTCCGCGACGGCGTCGAAGAGCTCCTGGTCGCGCTCGACGGAGCTGGCGCCGTCGAACGTCGCGTACTCCTCGGCGGTGCCGACGGTGCCCTCGGCCAGGTGAGCGCAGGCAGCCGAGCGCGGCGAACTTGTCGGCGCCCACAAGAAGGCCGGCGCACTGTCCGTGACAACCGTCGGCAACGAGACCACCGCCTACACCGGCAGCTTCGGCAGCAGCACCGGGAACCTCATCCTCATGCGGGTCGGCACCGTCTTCGCCGGTGTGCTGGTACCGGGCCGTCGGACGGGCCACAACTGCAGAAGACGGCCACCATGCTCGCCCGGCGCATCGAGCGGACCGCCGCCGGCCAGCACGCCGAAGCCACCGTCGACACCGCCTGAGCCGCCGCCCGTCGGCGCCCGCCGTCCGTCACCACGCCGCCGCGCGTCCCCGGGCGGCGCGGGCGCAGCGCACACCCATTCTTCGCCCGATGTGCTACGGATGCGGCGAACCCGGCTCTCCAGTGGCGGTGGGCGGTGATGGCCCCCGCCTGGTTGGTTCCGCCGGGCGGGGGGATCGGGTGAGTGTTGTTCGAGGTCGGATGATGGGGTGGTCGCTCCTGCGCCGTCCCGGCGGACATCATCGCGGGGCGGGCTGCAGGGACCTGTGGAAGGATGTTGATGTCGTGCCCCGGCCCGATAGCGGCGGGCCGGGACACCAGATTGGGCCGGTGGAGTTAGTCCTACTTCTCGCCGTGCTCGCCGTGCTCGCCGTGCTCGCCGTGCTCGCCGTGCTCGCCGTGCTCGCCGAAGCCGAAGTCGTGGCGCACGACCCGGAAGCTGCCGACGACGCCGTCGTCGACCTCGATACCGTCGTGCACGCGCTTCGGGTGCACGCCGTCGCTGGCGCTGTGCGGCCCGACGGTGGCGATGGGGGCGCCGTTGTCGCAGACCGCTCCGCTGAAGACCTCGACGGTCCGGTGGCTGTCGTTGCGGACGTTGAGCGACTTGGCGCCCAGGCCGCTGACCACGGTCATGCAGCCGAAGTCGTCGGCGGAGTACGTCCGCTCGTTGATGTGGATGACGCCCCGGTGCTCGTGACGCTCGTGACGCCCGTGACGCTCCCGGCCCTCGTCGCCCTTGCCCTCGTTGCCCTTCGTGCCGCCGTCGAGGGGGGCCAGGGCGGGAGCGGCCGCCGGGGCGGCCTTCTCAACGACCGGGGCCGCCTTCGCCACGGGCTCGGAAGCGGCCGACGCGTAGCTGATGCCGGTCACGGCCACGGCCGCCGACGCCGCGAGGACAACGGCGGTGGTCATCTTGTTCATGGACCCTCTCCTGTTACTGGACTGAATCGGCTTGGCGCCGACATGAATGAACGTATCGACCGCCTAAATGGCTGTCATATCAATCCGCCGCCGAATGGCTGACGAACAGGTCTAAATGAGTGTCAGGTAGACCCCCCGAACCACCGCCGGAGATGATGTGGGAACGTCGGCCGTGTTCTCAAATCAGCCAAACTGCACGGGAGTTGACGGACAGCTTGGTGGCGCCCGGATTGTTTTTGACTTCTCCTCACTCATTCGGCCGATCTCGGCATTTGTCAGCGGCGGCGGGGCCGGAATGACGGTGAGCCAGATCGCTGGATCGGCCGGACGTGCCGAGGGCCGGACGGCCGCGGTGGAGTGCGGGGCTCCGTGCAAGCGGGGGGCCTCGGACCTCCTTGGGAGTGGGCCCGAAGCGGACTGGTGGCGGCGTACGCGCTGGGCGGCTCGGCTGCCGCCGCGGTCACGAGGCTCGCCGCAGGTCGCGGTCGAAGGCCACCGGGCGGCCACCGAGTCGCCCGCGCCGCAGCCGGTTGGCCGTCGACGGCCAGGTGGAGCTTGGTGGTCAGCCCACCCCGGGAGCAGCCGAAGACACGACCTCAGGACGGGCACGGGCCCTCCGGTGATCGCTGAGCGTCGAGAGCTCCGTGATCACGACGCATCTCCGGGCTCGCCGGGAGCGTCGCGTGGCATGCGACAAAGGGCGGCCGCCTGCAGCGGTGGGCACGCGGCGGGGCTCACGGCGGTGATCTCGTCGCACAAACCCCCGGCGATATCGCCAGCGGCGCGCCGCATCGTCCTGCTCACCGGTATGTCCGGAATATCTGGCAGCATGCGGTGGGACCCAGTTCCGTGATCGAAAGTAGGCACGATGAACCGCACCGAACTCGTGGCAGCCGTCTCCGAGCGGGCCGGCCTTCCGAAGAAGGACGCCGATGCCGTCCTCTCGATGCTCGCCGAGATCGCTGGCGAGATCGTCTTCAAAGGCGACGAAAAGCTGGTGATCCCCGGCTTCCTGACGCTGGAGCGCACCCACCGCGCTGCCCGTAAGGCCCGCAACCCGCAGACCGGGGAACCGATCGAGATCCCGGCCGGCTACAGCGTCAAGGCCACTGCCGGCTCCAAGCTCAAGGAAGCCGTGAAGTAGCGGCAGCCGCGGCCCGCGTGCCGCTCTGGCCGCGGGTCACTGCGGCCCGCAGGGTGCGCGGGGCCGAGGCCGGGAACTGCCCCAGGTCGTGGAGAACGGGCCAGGCCGGCGTGCCGGCGAAGGTGCCCGAACGCAGGGTCTCTCCGGACAGCCCGTGCTTGCGGCATTCGACGCCGTAGTGCAGCAGGACCTCCGGCGCCAGACCGTCCAGATCGATGCCGAACACCGTCAACGCGCAGCAGACGTCCCGCACCGTCCGTGTCCGACGCGGCCCCGAGGCGGGCAGCTGCCCGACGCGCAGGCAGAAGTCCTCAAGAAGCGGATCGTTCGCTGCGCCGCTTCCTGGAAGTTGGCTACGGCGTCGCCGTACGTCTTCGCCCAGTCGGTCAGGGCTGCGATGGGTCCGGTGAGGGTTTGGCCCAGGTCGGTGAGGCTGTATTCGACCCGCGGGGGTGCCTCGGCATAGGCACGGCGTTCGATCAGGCCGTAGCTCTGAAGTCTGCGCAGCGTCTGGGTGAGTACCTTGCGGGAGATACCACCGACGAGGTCGACGAGCTCGCCGTGCCGACGGGGCCCGCGACTGAGGGCGAACAGGACGACGACGGCCCATTTCGACGCGATGGTCCCGGCTGACGTTGAGAGCGCGCTGGACGTCATACCGGACAGAACCCAGCGACTGATCGACGCGGCCGCCGCCTCCGACGCCCCCTGGCGCACCCCTCCCGTGCCGGAAATGCCCGCGCCCGTGGGTCTGTTCGGTGTGACCGACCCGGCGGACACGGCGTGGCTGCGCACCATGCTGTCGGACGAGTCGGTGCGCTGCTTCCTCCAGCCGGTCCGGCTGGACGACCCGGCCGTGGATGCGATCTCCCGGACACACATCCACTGTGTCGGCAGCGCACCGGGGGACGTCACGCGCCGCCCGGTTCCGGCGGTGCGGCCAGGCGGCGCTGCGTCGCAGGTGTGGGAGCTGCGGAGCGGCCATGACTGCATGGTCACCGTGCCGGACGCACTCACCGACCTGCTGTTGAAGGCCGGCTGACCGGTTGCCGGTCGCCTGGCGCCTCCCTGAGCCGAGTCCCGGACTCGGCTCAGGGAAGCGCTCCTGGACGCACGGCCGTGTCGGGGCTGCCTCAGCCTCCTGGCGGCACCGTCGGCACGACTGCGGGGCGTCAGGGGCGAACGGATGCGGATAGCGGCTGGTACGCCGGGCTGAGACGCCGCACAGCGTTCCGCGTGCGCCCACCGCGCGCTCGACACCGGGAACGCCGTTCACCTCGCAGGCACCGGATCGGGAAGGCTCTCCGCGCTGTTGCAAACGACCAGCCACGGTTCGGGGCACCGATCACGCGCACGAGCATGCCACAGCCGTACCTCGCCCGACGTTGATCACCGACATCGCGAGTTCGACGTGAGTAGCCGTCAGTGCCAGGTGCTACCCGAACTCGCCTGATCGCCTACGTGAGCAGCGCCGCCGTGACCCCAGAAGCCTTCGAGCAGAGCGACCTGGCGGATCAGGCTACGGGAGGGACGGCGCGGGCCAGGGGTTCCAGCTCTCCGTAGAGGGCGGCATGCAGCGCGGCTGCGAGTTCGCGGGCTCGTTCCTCGCTCCGCACGCCGTGCATCATGAAGTACACCGGCCCCGTGTAGGCGTCCAGGTCGACCTCGTGGTTCTGGATCAGGCGAGTGATCGCCGCCCGAATCGCGTCGTTGACGGCGCCGGTGACCGTGTGGCCCGAGCCGGCGGTGAGGGTGTCCGCCTTCACGGTCCACTGCTGGCGCTTTTCGGATTCGATGGCGACGAATGCGACGTTGTGCGCCATGGCGTTGCGGTAGACGTCGTGAAAAGCGTCGGTGCCGGTGGCGTCCGGGATGAGATGGGCGGGGCAGGGAACTGGCAGCGGCTGCATCAGGGGATTGTGTCAGGAGGTAGGACCCGGTTTCATCCGCCGATGCGGCCGTTCGGCTCGGAGGCCACGGCGAGGGCGGCGGCGCGGGATCCTGCGCCCTTGGTGGCCTTGGTGGCCTTGGTGCGGGGCTGGACGGTGGCGAAGGCCGACTCGATGGGTTTGGTGGTCCGCAGGTGGATCCAGTGCTCAGCGGGGTAGTCGTAGAACTCCAGCAGCACGTCCCGGCGGCGTACAGGTGTGAAAACGGCCAGGCCTGGTCTCCGGTCCCCAGTCGGCTGGACTGTTCAACGGTCTGAGGAGTGTGGGGAGCTGGAGAGCGCCTCGGGGCCCACCCGCCGATGGTCGGCGGGCCCCGAGGCGGCGGGTCGGATCGAGGCCCTGGCGGGTGAGGCGCTCCCGGCCCACCGGCTGCGCCCCAGCGTTCTGACTGACCCATCGGTCTCTCGCCCGGGCCGACGCACGGCCGATCAAACCGATTGAACAAATGTCTTACACAAACGTCTAACTCTGGGCTATGCTCTTCCCGTCGATCAAGCCGTCGGCCACATCCGACTCTCCGGGGGACCAGACATGACCAACCTCACCGCGACCACGCCCGCCACCGCTTCCCGGGCCGAGCTGTTCATCGACGGCCGCCGGCTCTCGTACCTCGACTTCGGCGGCACGGGCCGGCCGCTGGTCGCCCTGCACGGGCACCTGTCCGAGGGCGCCACCTTCGCCGACCTGGCCGCGGCGCTCGGCCCCCAGTGGCGGCTGGTCGCCCCAGACCAGCGCGGTCAGGGCGAGTCCGACCGCACCGCCGACTACTCCCGCGAGGGCTACCTCGCGGACCTGGAGGCCCTCCTGGACCATCTGGGCCTGGGTGAGGTCGTCCTGCTCGGCCACTCCCTCGGCGCCGTCAACGCCTACCAGTTCGCGGCCCGCCACCCGGAGCGCGTCGCCGCGCTCGTCAACGCCGAGGGCCCGGTCGCGCTCGGCCTCGACGGCACCAACCCGTTCGGGTTCCTGCTGGACCTGCCCTACGACGCGCCCACCCGCGAGGCACTGGTCGAGGGGCTCGGCCCGGCCGCGCCGTACTTCTCCGAGCGCCTGCGCGAGAACGCCGACGGCACCTGGCGTCTGCCCTTCCACCCGCAGGACATGTACCGCTCCGAGGACCAGGTCCACGGCGACCACTGGGCCCACTGGACGGCCACAAGCTGCCCCGCCCTGCTGATCCGCGCGACCAAGGGAACCCTGCCGGCCGACCAGGCCGCCGCCATGGTCGAGCGCCGCCCCGGCATCGCGTTCGCCGAACTGGACGCCGACCACCTCCTGTACACCACTGCCCCGGACGCCTTCGCCACCACCGTCCGGAAATTCCTCGCCACCCTCTGACCGGCCCCACGCAGGCCGTTCCGCCCCGAAGTTCGGCTGGCTGACAGGCGACTCCGGAGGCCTGCCGCGCCGCCCCGGGCCGGCACCCTGGGGGGTGGGGAGACCTTGTGAGCAGGTCTGTCCCGAACCCGAGTAGGGGGTGGGGACTTCCAACGAGGTCAGACATCTGGGCCGTTCCCTGCCAGCGTCCTCGGCCCGGCCTCGCCTCCCGGTCACCCTGCCGCGACCGTCGAGGCTCCACCGTCTGCCGGCTCGCCGATGGACTGCTCGTCCTCGACGTCGGCGTCTGTGGTGATCAGGTGGAACGGGATACCGCCGCCATCACTGATCACGTGGTGCTTGCTTCCGGTCTTGCGGCGGTCGACCCGTGAGGGGCCGCTGGCCTCAACTGGCGCGGTCACCCCAGCCCGAAGATCACTGCTGATGTGCGCTTCGGGCTCGCTCGATTTCGGCGAGACGGGATCACCCCGTGCGAGTCCGTGGGGCCACAGCGTTCGGGAGAGCGAAGGGAGGAGGAACTGCCCGGCGTCAGCGGCCCGCCGGGCGAGACGTTGGTGCAGCGCGCGGCCACCCGCCCCGTCCACCGGGGCCGCCCCCGGACGGGTGGCCTTCCGGTCAGGCTTCCCAGGCGCCCAGGTCGATGCCCGGGTAGCGCACGCCGACGGCGCGCAGGGTGTCGGGCGTCCAGTACGGGTGGTGCGGCGGTGGGAAGCCGAGTGCCTGCAGCTGGGCGGGGGAGGACCGTTCCACCCACGCGACCCATTCGGGCCGCTTCCCCCGGAACGGCCAGGCGTGGTAGCCGACCCATTCCGCCTGCGCCGTGCGGAAGGCTGTGTTGAGCACGAAGCGGGCCGCGCCCGGGCGGGTGATGTCGACGGCCCGGTGGTAGGTGCGGGCCTCGAAGAGGAGCAGCGAGCCGGCCGGGCCGACCGCGCTCTGCTCCAGTGCGTACAGCTCCGGGTGCCGGGCCCGGTCGAGGTCGGCCTCGTCGTAGGGGAGCCCGCTGGTGTGCTGACGGCTCACCACCCGGGTGGCACTGTCGTCGTCCACGTCGTTGAGGTAGACGAAGGCGTTGACCTGGTGGAAGGCCGGGTCCTCGGACGGCACCAGCAGGCTCTGGTTGCGGTAGTCCAGGTGCAGGCGCTGGTCGTAGGTGTGCGGGCCGCCGTACTTGGCCCACAGGCACGCCTGGTAGATCCGCACGTCCGGGGTACCGAGGACCGTGCCCACTGCGGACAGGAGCTTCTCGTCGACGGCCAGTGCGTTCAACGGCTGCTGCGCCAGCGGGTAGTTGAGCAGTCCCTCGAACGGTCCGCTGACCAGTGCGGCGCAGCGCTCGCAGTCCGGGTGCTCGGCGAACTCCTCCGCCGTGGGGACGACTTCGGGCAGCGCGGTGAGCGCGGGGGCGAGTTCCTGCGCGGAGAAGAAGTGCGGGACCACGACCCAGCCGTGGTCGCGGTAGTGCTGCAGATGGGCGTCGGAGAGCGGCATGCGCGGGTGTCCCTCGGGTCGGCGGGTGGCTCGGAACGGGGGGTTGTGGGGGGCCGGGCAGCGGCGGTCAGCCCGTGGACTGCAGGGTTCCGCTGCGGCGCCCGCTCGCGGCGACCCGGCCGAAGGCCGGCAGGGCCAGCGCGAGCCAGCCGAGCGCGGTCGCCGTGCCCAGCAGCACCCGGAGCAGGACGGTGCCGACGGGCGCGCCGTCCAGGACGCCGCGCAGTGCCAGCAGGTCGTGGGTGAGCGGCAGGGTCCACGCCACCCACCGGACGGCGGTCGGCCAGACGGAGACCGGCACCTCCACGCCGCAGACGGCCATCATGCCGAGGTAGGCGACGTTGGAGATGGTGTTGCGCCAGGTGGTGGCCGACAGGGCGAGCGCGGACAGGAACAGGCCGAAGCAGTAGGTGCCGACCGCGGTGAGCGCCACCAGGCAGACCATGGCCGCGGCGCCGGGCACCGTCCAGTGCACCCCGAAGAACGGCCCCAGCACGAGCAGGGTCGTGGTGCTGGTGGCGATGCCGCTGGGAATCCACTGCAGGCTGCGGCCGACGAACACCCAGGCCAGCTCGGCGGGTGAGGCGACGAGCAGCGGCAGGGTCCCGCTGCGCCGCTCCCAGGCGCTGGAGGTGATCACCAGCATCGCCTCGATGGCGCAGGCCATCAGCGCGTTACCGACGAACAGGTAGCGCTCGCCCCCGGGGCTGCTGAACACCTTGCCGACCAGGGCGAAGAAGACGGCCTGGGAGAGCATCCGGGCCAGCCAGCCGAAGGTCCAGGTGGTCCAGGTGTACATGGCCCGGAAGTCCGCCGCGGCGATCATCGCGCCGGCGTGCACGGTGCGCCACGCGGAGGTCCGCGGTGCCCGCGGGGCGTGCTCCGGGAGCGTCGGGGCGGTGCTCGGGTGCGTACTCATGCCAGGTCCAGGGTGCCGAGGGCGTGGACCCGGCGCAGGACCCGCCGCATCAGCAGGCCCGCCGCGAGGTAGCCCGCCAGACCCAGCACGGCGATGGCCGCCAGCCGGGCCGCCGGCGCGGACACTGCCGCCGGGGCGAAGCAGTCCCGCAGCAGCCCGCTGGACCAGGAGAGGAAGACCAGCCGGCTGAGCGGTTGCACCGGTCCGGGCAGCATGCTGACCGGGACCAGGACGCCGCCGAGCAGGTAGACCGGGAAGCTGAGCGAGTTCTGGAAGATCCGCGCGGAGCGGGTCAGCACGAAGGCGCAGGCCATCGTCGCCGCAGTGCCGACCATGGCGAAGGCGCTGAGCAGCAGGCAGGCCACGAGCAGCACCGGGTGCCGGGGGACCAGGTGGATGCCGAAGGCGGCCTCGGCGACGATCCATGCCTCGCCGAAGGAGAGCAGGCTGACCGCCACCACGGCGCCGATCCGCCCGGTGACGGGCGAGATCAGTGCGGTGGGCGTGGCCACCACGGTCTCCAGCAGGCCGTCCGCCCGGTCCTGGCCGATGAGGTCGCCGGCGGTGAACAGCGCCATGCTCCAGAGCGCGATCAGCACCGGCGCCAGGACGGCGTAGGAGGCCAGGTCCCGGTGGCCGGTGTGGACCGAGACGGACAGGAAGACGAGGGTGTAGAGCGGAACGGTGAACAGCACCTGCAGTTCGCCGGGTGAGCGTCGCAGCAGCGCCAACTGGAGGCGGAACCCGGCCGCCACGCCCCTCACCGCGCTCCCACCCGAAAGCCCCGGTCGCCGATGACCTGGAGGTAGAGCTCCTCCAACCCGGGCGGGGAGGTGGACAGTTCGCGCACCCCCGCGTCGAGCAGAACGCTCAGGACGGCGGCCGAGCGGTCGGCGCCGCGGACCTGGATCCGGATCCGTCCGTCTCCCAGGTCCTCCAGGGCGGCGACGCCGTCGAGGGCCAGCAGCTCCGGGCGGACGGCCTCGGGGACGTCGCGGGCCTCGACCCGCTCGTACCCGCCGAACCACTCGCCGAGCTCCCTGGGGTGAGCGGTGGCCAGGACGGTCCCGCGGTCGATCAGTGTGACCCGGTCGCACAGCGCCTCGGCCTCGGCCATATCGTGCGTGGTGAGCAGTACGGTGTGCCCCTCGGTGCGCAGGTCGGCGACCACGTCGCGGAAGGCGCGGGCGGAGACCGGGTCCATCCCGGTGGTCGGCTCGTCCAGCAGGACGACCGGGGGGCGGTGGATCAGGCCCCGGGCCAGGTGCAGGCGCTGCTTCATGCCCCGGGAGAAGCGTTCGACCGGCTCGTCGGCATGGTCGGCCAGGCCGAAGCGGTCGAGCAGCTCGGCCGTGCGCACGGCCGCTTCGGCCCGCCGGATGCCGTACAGCGCGGCCCAGAAGCGGATGTTCTGACGCGCGGTCAGGCGTCCGTAGAGGCCGCGGTCGCCGCCCAGGACGATGCCGACGAGCGGGCGCACGCCGCGCGGGTCGGCTGCCGGGTCCCGGCCCAGGACCAGGGCCCGCCCGGAGGTGGGCAGCAGCACCGTCGAGAGGACCTTGCAGAGCGTGGTCTTGCCGGCACCGTTGGGGCCGAGCAGGCCGTGCACCGTCCCGGCTTTGATGTCCAGGTCGATGCCGTCGAGGGCCACCCGCTCGGCGGCGTCCGCCTTGCCGGTGGAGAACGTCCGGCGCAGTGCTCGGACCTGCACCGCGGTCATCGCGTACCCCCGGGCGCCGTGGCGACGGGGGATGACGGGTGAGTGGTGCTGACGGGCATGGAGACCTTCCTGCTTCCTGCTTCCTGCGGACGTGGCTGGCGGCTCAGCAGCAGGCGGGGAAGTCCGGCAGCTTGTTGGCCGGGGGCTTGTCCGCCGGCGGTGCGAGCGGGGCCGCCTGGTGGCTTTCGGAGCTGGCCGGCGCCTTGGTCGCCGGCGCCGCGAACGGCAGGGCGCTGGCGGAGAGGGCGAGGACGCCGAAGCCGACCCCTAGCAGCTTGGAAGTCAGGGCGGATCGCATGGGTGGCGCCTTTCGTGGGAGTCTCTCTTCGGTCTGCTCCCCAGCCCATGGCGGAGTGGAGCAGCTAGCATGGTCGTCGGGGCCAGTCATGCCTGTCAAGAGATCTTGTCATGAAAGGTCAGTGGGATGTCATCGCTAGTCGCAGTCGAGCAATCGGCGCCCGACGGCCCGCTCGGCCTTCGGCCGGGGCCCGGAGGCGGGAGCGGGGCGGCAACCGAACAGGGACAGGGGTGATGGCGGTGGCCGATCTGCAGGCACTCGGCAGGCGCGTCCGCGACCTCCGCAAGCGCCAGGGGCTCTCCCAGGGAGACCTCGCGGGCGAGGGGCTGTCGGCCAGCTACATCTCGCTGATCGAGTCCGGCAAGCGGAGCCCGTCGAAGGAGATCCTCCGGGCCCTGGCGTCGCGGCTGGGCTGCGATCCGGAGGTGCTGTTCGAGCTGATAGAGACGCCCGAGTCGGACGACGACGTCGAGCTCGAACTGCGGTACGCGGAGCTCTCGCTGCGCTCCGGGCAGGCCCAGGCGGCGTACGGCGCCTTCGCGGCCCTCCACGAGCAGGCCCAGGCGCGCGCGGACGAGTCGCTCGCCGCGCGGGCCCTGTGGGGCCGTGCCCGTGCGCTGGAGAACCTGGGCCGGCTGGAGGAGGCCGCGGCCGACTACGAACGCCTCCACCGGGCCAAGCCGACCGCCGCCGTCGTCGCCCCGCTGCTGGTGGTGGTGGCGCTCTGCCGCTGCTACCGGGAACTGGGCGACCTGACGCGCGGGGTCGAGCTGGCCGAGTCAACCCTCTCCGAGCTGCGCGACCTCGACCTGGCGCCGTCCCGGGAGAGCATCGAGGTGATCTCCACCCTGGTGGGGCTCTACAGCGAGCGCGGCGACCTGTACAGCGCCGGGAACCTGGCCGCCAGTGCGGTGGAGACCGCCCGCGCGATGGAGGACCGGCAGGCGCTCGGTGCGGCCTACTGGAACGCCGGGCTGGTCGCGCACCGCACCGGGCGCGTCGCCGACGCCCGCATGCTGGTCGAGCGCGCCCTGGCCATCTACGCCGAGGGGGACAACGACCGGAGCGTCGCCCGGCTGCGGATCGCGCACGCCTCGGTGCTGCTCCAGGGGGACCAGGTCCGGCCCCGGCTGGCCAAGTCCACGCTGGAGGAGGTCCTCTTGTCGCTGGACTCGATCGGCGGCAGCGCGGTGGACCGCGCGTACTGCGAGTCGGGTCTGGCCCGGGCGGCGCTGCTGCTGGGGGAGTCCGAATCGGCGGTCGAGCACGCCCGCCGCGGGCTCGTCCAACTCGGCCCCGGCCACCGGCTGCAGACGGCGCGGCTGCTGGTGGTGCTGGCGGCGGCGCTGCTGCAGACCGGCCGGACGGACGAGGCCCGGGAGGTCTACGAGCGGGCCGCACTGCAGCTGGAGGCGTCCGACGCGAGCCGTCAGGCCACCTTCGCGTGGGCGGAGCTCGCCGAGGTGCTGGCCTCGTCCGGGGACGCCGAGCGCGCGCTCTGGGCCTACCGCCAGGGCATGCGGCTGCTCGGCCACCGGAGCTTCTTCGGCGTTCAGGGCAACGGCCTGGGGGCGTCCCGCTCCACCTGACCACCGCTCCGCCTGACCACCTGACCGCCTGGCTGTCTGACCGCCTGCGGCGCTCCGCCACCCACCAGCCCGCCCGGGTCCCCTGTCCAAGGGGCCCGGGCGGCGGCGTTCGCCCGCCTGCCGCAGCGCGCCCGCGTGCTCCGGAAGACCGCGCCGCAGGCCCATGACAGCTATGACTAAACCGTCTTGACAGACATGACTGTCGCCGAGCAGACTCCTGTCATGAAGACGGCGGCGTAGATCGCCCCGGCGGAAAGCACTCCGCCCGGCGGCCCTGCGCGTGGCGAGTGGCCACCGCGTCCCGCCGATCCCCGTTGCCCCCTCCTCCGCGGCGCCCCGGCCGAGGGGGAGGTCCACGGGTGGCGCTCCCCTGTGCGCGTCATCCGCGCCAGCCCAGCCCGATCCGGCCGCCGGTCCGCCGGCGGCCGACGGGCCCGAGACCCGAGAGGAGGTGTTCCGCATGTCCCGCAACCACAAGGTCGGCCTCCGCCCGCGCCTGGACAAGATCAAGACCGGTCGCTGAGCCGGACGGCCGGGAAGCCCTCGGGCTTCCCGGCCCCTCCCGGGCCGCCCGCGCCGCGGCCGAGAGTCGAAGCAGGAGAACCCACATGACCCAGCACGAGGTGCACCGGCTCTCGCCGACGACCACTGCCATCGCCGCCGTCAGGCCGCAGGACCGGATCACCACCCTGACCTTCTCGGTGGACTTCGGCTCCAGGGACGACCCGGCCGGACTCAGTGGCGCGGCCCACCTCCTGGAGCACCTGCTGATGACCGCACCGGTGGCCGGCGGTCCTTCGCTCACCCGGCGCGTCGAGCACCTCGGCGGCTTGGTGAACGCCCAGACGGGGCTCGACTCCATGGTGTTCCAGGCGCAGGTCCTCAACGAGGACGCGCCGGCCGTCCTGGCGCTCATGGGCGAGGCCCTGGTCCGCCCCGCCTTCGACGACGCCGTCCTCGATGCGGAACGCCGGGTGGTCTTCCAGGAGTTGTCCGCCGCCGCGGCCGATCCCAGCGACGTGGTCCAGGACGCCTTCCTGGAGCGCCTGTTCGCGCCGCACCCCCTGGGGCGGCCGGTCGGCGGCACCGTCCACGACATCGAACGGACCACCGCGGCCGACCTGCGGGCGGTCCACGCCGAGCTGTTCGCGCGCCGCAGGTCCGCCCTGCTCGGCATCGGCGGCCTGGACGGCGACGCCTTTCGCAAAGCCGCCGACGCTTCCGCCTTCGCCCTCGCGCCCGCCGCCCCGGACCACGGGCAGCCCTCCGTCGCGGCGGCGCTGCCCTTGGAGCGGCTGACCGGTGACACCGGGCCGCTGCGCGTCCCGCAGGACGCGTTCTGCTGGATCTGCATCGGCGGCAGGGCACCGGCGCTGGGCGATCCTGCGGCGCCGGCCTACACCGTCCTGGCCCAGCTGCTGGGGTCGAGCGCCTCGTCGCTGCTCTTCCAGCGGCTGCGCGACGACGAGGGGCTGGTCTACAACTTCTACGCCTGGTCGCGCGGCTATACCGACACCGGGGCGTGGCGGGTGCTGCTCGGGCTGGAGTCGGGCAATGCGGCCCGGGCGCTGGACGTCGTCCGGGAGCTGCTCGACCTGCTCGGCACCGACGGTCCGGCGCCGGACGACCTCGCCGCCGCCCGCCGCCAGGCCGTCATGGAGCTCGTCCTGGACAGCGAGCAGCCCCAGCACTTCAGCCCCAGGCTGGCGACGGGCACTCTGTGGGGCACCCTCCCGTGGAGCCTGGACCAGGCCGTCGCGGAACTGGACGCGGTGGACGCCGGTGCGGTCCGCCGGGCCGCCGCCGAGCTGGGCGCCAGGCTCACCTGGGTGGTCAGGCCGGAGGCGACATGAGCGACACCGTCGACGGTGCGCCGAGCGAGGCCTACCTGAAGCTGGCGCAGGACGCCGGTCTGCTCGCCGAGCACCCGGCCGGTCGCTACGTGGCCGGCCTCAGTACCGATCCGGTGACCGGCGAGGTCAGCTGCCTGGTCGAGTACGCCGATCCCGCGTTGCTGACCGCTCCCGCCCTCGGCGAACTCACCCGGCAGCTGTGCGCGGACCACCCCGCCGCCCGGGCGCTGGTGGTGCGGGTCGCCGCCCCCGGCGTGCTGCCGGCGCCGTGGCTGCCGCGCCAGACCTACCTCCGACTGCCCTGCGACACCGGCGAAGCCACCCGGGCCGACACCGAACCGGATGGCGACCGCGACACCGCCGGCTGCACGGTCCGCCGTGCGGTGGCCGCGGACACCGGCCAGGTCCGCCGCTGGCTGGCCGAGGCGATCGAGGGCGGCGCCCGCGACCTCGGTGCGGTGCCCGACGCCGCGGTCGCGCTCGAACAGGCCGGCGCGGTCACCGACGATCCCGACCGGGTGAGCTTCGTGGCGGTCGAGTCCGACCACGCCACGACGACCGGTGAACCACTGCTGGGGCACGTGACGCTGGTGCCCTTCGAGGACGAGCTGACCGGGGCCGGACACCTGGAACTGGTGGACGTCCTGGTCGTACCGGGACCGCAGGCCCGCGCGGCCCGCGCGGCGCTGGTCGCCGCCGCCCGCCGGCATGCGGCCGCGGTGCGACTGCCGCTGCTGGGCCACGTGGTCCACCCGCACCCGGCGCCCGCCGGCGGCGGACACGCCGCCGCCGTCCTGGCAGGCCTGCGCCACGAGGGCTGGCGCGACCAGCACAGCTACTGGTGGCGCGCGTTGCCGAGCGCCTGACCGCGCCTGCCCGACCGCAGTTCCGCCGCCCGACCCGCCCCCCGGCCGCCACCGTGCCCGCCGGTTCCAGCCGTTCCCGCAGGAACCCGATCAGGAGAGTCACCTCATGCGGATCCTCATCGACGGCCTCGACCTCACCGGAAAGACGACGCTGGCCAAGCAGCTGGCCGAGGCCCTGCGGGCCGAAGGCGCCGCCGTCGTCCACCACCGCGGGGTGCTGGCACCGCGCAACCCGGTGGCCGCCCTGCTGGAACGGCGTGGGATCAGTGCCCCGCAGCACCCCACCAGTGCGCTGCTGAACGCCGCCTACCTGGTGGCCTGTGCGCTCGACCGCCCGCTGCGCGGCGCAGCGGCCTGGGAGCGCAGCGGCATCCTGATCCAGGAGTCCTACGTGGACCGTTCCTTGGCCTACGGCATCGCCACCGGGCCCTGGGCCGCCGCCCGGCTGGCCCTGCGGTTCCCGCACCTGTTCACCGGTTTCGACCTGGCCCTCTATCTGCACGCCCCGCTGGAGATCCGGCGCGGCCGACTGGAACGCCGCAAGGAGGCGAACGTGATCGACCACCGCTCGGTCTCCGGGGAGGAGTTCCAGGAGGCCTTCACCCGGGCGCTGCGCACCGCCGGCCGGCGCCATCGCGACGTCTGGTTCATCGACACCTCGCAGGCGGGCACCGACCGCATCGTGGCGGACGTGGTGCGCTGGGCCCGCGAGTGCGCCCGGCCGGCCACGGGCGACCCCGGTTCCGGCCGGCTCCCCGCGCCGCGCCGCACGCCCCGCCGATCGGCGGTGCGGTCATGACGACCATCGTTGTGGAGGGCCTGGACTTCGCCGGCAAGAGCACCGTCTGCGAGCTGGTCAGGCAGCGCCTGGAGGCGTCCGGCACCCGGGTGGTGGAGTCCACCAGCTGCCTGTCCGGCGGCTGGGTGGAGAAGACGGTCGAGCGCGTCTACGAGGCCCGCAGGCTGCCGTCCCTGCTGCGCAGCGCGGTGTACCACGCCGCCTACCTGGCCGACGTCCACCTGGCCCGCCGGGCCGGCCCGGGCGAGGTCATCGTCCAGCAGAGCTACATCCACCGGGTGCTGGCCTACGACCGGGCGAGCGGACGCCGGTTGCTGGCCGCCGTCGCCGACCGGCTCGGCACCCGGGTGGCCGGCCACGTCGACCTCTGGGTCTGGCTCGACTGCCCGCTGGACGAACGACGCCGCCGCTACCGGCGCTTCGGGACCCCGAACGAGCGCGACGAGCGACGCTTCGCCGCCGCCGCGGACCGGTTCGAGAGGGAGCTGGAGACCGAACTCACGCAGCTGGCCCGGGAGTCGGGCTACATCTTCATCGATACGGCGAGCCTGAGCGCGGAGACGGTCGCCGACCGCATCGCCGCACTGGTCCAGGCACACGAAAGGGTGGGAACACGATGATGCGCTGGTACGCGGCACCGGTGCCGCAGGGCCTTCCGGTCCGGCAGGTCTACGGCTACCTCTTCGACGGGGAGGGCCGCGTCCTGCTGCAGGACGACCTCGGCCGCTTCAACCTGCCGGGCGGCAAGCCCGAACCGGGCGAGGAGGACTACCACACCATCCTGGCGCGCGAGTCGCTGGAGGAGAGCCAGGTCGCCATCGGCCGCACCGCCTACCTCGGGTACGTGCGGGTCGAGGATCCGGGTGAGGAACCCTATGCCCAGGTCCGGCTGGCAGGCCTGCTGGACGAGTTCCTGGAGCGGGCGCCCGACGAGTCCACCGGCCGGACCTATCGCCGTCTGATGACCTCGTTGGAGCGCGCGCCCGGCCTGCTGCAGTGGGGCGAGCACGGCACCGCGCAGGCCGAGACGGCGGCCGTGGTGGCGGCCGCCACCCTGGGCGTCGAACTCGCCGGCACGGACGCGAAGGCCGAGTACGTTGACTGACCGGACCGGCCTCACCGCGCCCGTCCGGCCGGCGGACACTTCCGGCGACGCCGACCGGGCCTGGCGCGTGCTGCCCGGCATCTTCGCCGCCGGTGTCCGGGCCGACGCCTGGGACCTGCCGGACCGGCCGACCGAAGTCGTCTGCCTGTCCCGCACCGTGCCCAAGGTGTACGACCGTTCGACCCGCAAGATCGTCCGGGTGCACCACCGCCCGTTCACCTACTGGGAGTCCGCCGACCCGGTCGGCCTGCTCGGGGAGTTGGTGGAGGAGATCCGCGACCTGGCCCCCGGCCGCCAGCTGATCCTGCACTGCACCCTCGGCCTGGACCGCACCGGCGCGGTCGCCCTGGCGCTCCTGGTCCGCCAGGGCCTGACCGCTGACCAGGCCGTCGCCGCCTACCGCACCCGCCGGGTGCGGCTGCCGGTGCTGGACGCCCTCGACGTCTTCCTCTCCTACGCCTCCCGGCAGGCACTGGAGGCCTCCGCCGGGGACGTCCGGCAGGGAGCGGCGTCATGCGGATAGACGTGATCGCCCCGCGCAGTCCGTGGTTCGACCCGGGCGACCTCGACGGGCGTGGGCTGGGCGGCAACGAGGCCACCCTGGTGCTGTGGCGGCGCGAGCTGCTGCAGCGCGGCGTCGACGTGCGGGTGTACCTGGGCGCCGAAGCGCCGCCCGGCCCGACCGAGCCCGGCTGGCAGGCACTGGCGGGCTACCCCGGCCCGGCCGGGGCGGACGTCGTCGTCGCCTTCCGGGACGCCGCCCCGCTGTCCGACCTCCCGCCCGGCCCGCTGGGCGTGCTGTTCACCGGTGACCGGGTCACCCCCGGCCTCGCGGAACTGGCCGCCTCCGGCCGCTGCGACCTCGCCCTGGTCGGCTCCCTGGCGGCCTGGGAGCGCTACTCCCCGGCCCTGCGCCCGCGCCACGGCTTCCACGTGGACAATCTCGGCCACGCCCTGCCCGATCCCGGCCCGGTGGCCCGCCGCCGCTACCAGTGCGTGCACATGGCCGCGCCCTACCGCGGGCTGGCCCACCTGCTGGCGCTGTGGCCCCGGATCCGCGAACGGGTCCCGCAGGCCGAGCTGGTCGTCCTCGGGGGCTACGAGCTGTGGGGCTATCCCGCCGAGGAGGCCCGCGCGCTCACCGCCGGCGAGGTGCCGCGGCTCGCCTCGCCGCCCGAGGGCGTGCGCCATCTCGGCGCCGTCGACCGGCTGAGCTACGCGAGGGCGGTCCGCGAGTCGGAGCTGATGCTCTACCCGACCGGCTACGAGGAGATGTGCTGCATCAGTGCGCTGGAATCCTGCGCACTGGGCACGGTACCCGTGCTGTCCGCCGTGGCGGCGCTGCGCGAGCGGGTCGTCCCGGACGCCACCGGTGTCCTGGTGGAGGGCGACATCACCTCGGGCGAGGTCCGGGACCGCTTCGTGGCCGACGTCTGCTCGCTGCTGCTCGACGAGGGCCGGCTGGCCAGGCTCAGCGCCGCGACAGCGCGGGCCGCCGCGCGGCACTCCGTCGCGAAGGTCATCGATCGTCTCCTGCTGAGGATTGCGTCATGCCGCTGACTTCCGGACCTGACCTGCTCGTCGCGGTCGTCACCCACACCCTGCCCGACACCCTGGAGCCGGTCCTGCGGGCCCTGTGCGCCGACGGCGAGGACCCGGCGCGGATCGTGCTGTTCCACACCGGCGCGCCCTCGCCCGCCGCGACCCGGGCGGTCGCCGACCTCCAGGCGGCGTGGGGCGTCCAGGCGGTCTGCACCCCGCGTGCCATGCGGATCGGGGAGGCCAGGCAGTTCCTGGTCGACCAGCAGCGTGCGCGCGGCTTCATCGCCTTCCTGGACGACGACTGCGTGCCGCTGCCCGGCTGGACCGAGGCCGCGCTCGCGGCCTGCGCCGAGGCCGAGCGGACCGCCCTGGTGTACGGGCCGCGCTACCCCGTCCTGGGTGCCGGAGTGGGCTCGCTGATCCGCGCGATGGAGACCCGGGACTCGCGGAAGCTGGCGCTCGCCGCGGCCGCGCCGCAGGCGGCCACCACCAGTCCGCGGGCTCTCTGCGCCGGCGGGAACACCATCGTCAACATCGCCGCGGCACGCGAACTGGGCCTGACCGAGGAGATGTTCGCCAGGAGCGCCTTCGAGGACGTGGACTTCCAGCTGCGCGCCACCCGGCGCGGCTGGCTGGTGCAGTTCCGCGCGGACCTCGCCGTCGACCACCACGACCAGCTGGGCCTCCGCGCGCTGTTCCGCAAGTCGCTCCAGTCCGGACGGGGCATGGCGCAGTGCGCCCGCCGCCACGGCGCCGAGTTCTGGGCCCACTGCCGCTGGCGGCCGTGGCGGACCCTGGTCGCCTGGTTCGCGGTCCTGGCGGCGCTGGCCGCCGGCGCAGTGCTGAACCCGTGGCTCGCGACCGCGGCCGCACTGCCCGTGGTGTTGAGCAGCGCGGCCCACCACCGGGCGCTGCACGGCGCGCTGTTCGCCCACCGGCTCACCTTCCTGCTGATCAAACCGGTCCGCGACCTCACCATCGCGCTCGGCTTCCTGGCGCGCTACGCCACGCTCGGCACGGACCGCGGCACCGCCCCCGCCCCGCGCACCCCGGCCGCCGCCCCGCAGACCACCGCGCCCGCCCAGGCGCCGTCATCGGCCGACCGCGCCGCGCGCGCCGGGACGACCACGGGCCGCCCCGGCGACGCCGCCGGTCGCCCGGTCGCCCCCGCCCTGCGGGCCGAGCGCGTGGCCGGCCTGTGACGTCCTCGTCGTCGCACCGAGCGTGACGAAACGCCAGAAGACCTACCGAGAGGACCGCCCCGATGGCACCGCTGCCTGTCGATCTCGCCCTGCTGCACGAGCTGCTCGACGTCGAGGACCACTGGCCGCCGATCGTCCTGCTGCGCAACGCGCGAGCTGTGCGCGGGCACCTGCCGCCGCTGGTGCTCTCGGTGGCCGAGCTGGCGGGTTCCGCCATGGGACCGGGCTCGCGCGACGAGCTGCGCCGGATGCGTGACCGGGCGGCTCTCTACGAGCGGATCACGGCCGACCTGGACACCGTTCGGGGCGCGCGGGTCCTCAAGGGCCCCTCGCTGGCCGCCCGTTACCCCGCCGGGGTGCTGCGGCCGCTCGGCGACCTCGACGTGGTCGTCCCGGACGAGGCCGCGCTCTGGGACGCCGCCCGGTTGGTCGTCCGGGACTGGCCGGTGGACGAGCTGGACGTGTCGCTGCTCGACGACGGCGGCACCCGACACCTGCTGGTGACCCTGCGCTGGCCGGCCGAGGATCCGATGCTCGACCCCGAACCGAAGATCGAGATCAGTACCTTCGCCTACCCGGGGGAGCCAGGCCTGGTGCCGATGCGCGCCACCCCGCCCGAGGACCGTCTGCTGGCCGACGTCCTCGCGCTCGCCGAGGAGCGCTTCCAGCGCCCGTTCACCGCCAAGGACCGGCTCGACCTCGCCGTCGTGCTGGCCTCGGCCGAGGCGCCGGTCGTCGCACTCGTGGCCGCCGCCGAGCACTACCACCTGGCCCCCGAACTGCTGGAGCTGTGCGAGAGCGTCCGCACCGTGCCGTCCCTGCGCGCCCGGGTGCCCGACGAGTTGACGGCCGCCCTGGCCGGCCCGGCGGCCCGCGAGACGGACCGCCGGGCCGCGGGCGGGGCACCGGACGCCCCGGTCGAGGGGAGGGACGGTCCGGCCGAGGGGACGGAAGGTCCGGCATGGGCCGGGACGTCGCCCGAGGTGGCCGCCGCGCTGGCCGCCGGGCAGCCGGTGCACGGTCTGCTGCTGCGCCGCCCCGAACAGCCCGGCCCGGACCTGCTCTCCCGGACCCGCACCGTCGGCGCCGGCACCCTGCTGGCCACCCCGATCGGTGACTTCCTGCTGGTCACCGGGGAGTTGGTGGATCCGGAGCAGTACCAGGCGGCGCTCGCCGCACTGGACGACTGACACCGGCCGCACCGGCCGCCACGACGGCGTGCGACACGCTGGACCCGTGGCGGTCGGTGAACCGCCGGCCCGCGGAAGCGCCGTAGGCGGGACCCGGACCGTCTGAACGGCTACGCGGTCGCCGGCATCTGCCTGCTGCGCCTGGGAAGTGCCCGGCCCGCCTGGGCGCCCAAGGCGTTCGGACTGCGCCAGCGAGAACGCGGCACATCGGATCGCCGTCGAATGGGACGGACCGGACGGCGTCGAGAGCGGCGTCTACATCCCACGGCGCGACACCGCCTCGCGGCTCAACGCCTGGGCCGGTGGCCGCCTCTTCCCCGGTGAGCACGGGCGCGCCGATTTCGAGGTACACGGGACGCCCCACCGGATGCGCGTCGCACTGGCGACACGAGACGGTGACATCCGAGTGGATGTCACCGTCGAGCCGTCCGACGAACTCCGGGGCAGCGAGCCCTTCGCCGATCTCCCAGAAGCGTCCCGCTTCTTCCAGGGCGGTGCAAAGGGCTTCTCGGCCACCAGCTCCGGTTGTCACCTGGACGGTATGGAACTTCGGACCGACGCCTGGCACGTGGAAGCCGGCCGGGTACGCTCCGCCGCGTCGTCCTTCTTCGACGACCCGGACCGCTTCCCCCCGGGGAGTGCGACGCTGGACTGCGCCCTGGTCATGCGCGACGTCCCCGCCGATTGGCGGCCGCTCCCGGCCATGCGCTCCGAACGAGGTGCTCAACTCGCCGGCTGACCCGCCCGGTCCCTGGGCACGGGCAAGGCCGGCGTGTACGGGCACTTCGGCACTCGCCCGCGGCTGGACGGACGAGGCGCGTGGAGCGGGCACGGATCGGGTGTCGGCACCACGCGTGCCGGCCCCGGTCCACGACCGGTCGGCGCTGCTCGGGGTCTGCCCACACCTCGGCGGGCTGACAGCGTCGTGCCGGCGGTGCGGGCTCCTCGGGCGTTTCGTGCGCTCACCGCCGGTGGGCGGCCGGTCGGCCGCGGCCCGGCGGGATCCGGGTCACGCGCTGGACGCCGGCCGGTCCGCTCCGTACCGGAGGCCGTCGAGGAGCAGGTCGAGGAGGCGGCCGGCCCGTTCGCGCTGGTCGGGGGCGCTGGTGATCAGTGCCACGCCGGCCAGACTGAAGCCGACGTCCAGGGGGTCGGCGTCCGGGCGCAGGAGGCCGGCCTCGGCCCCGGTGCGCAGCAGGGTGCCGAGCGCGGCGCCGAGTCGGTCGAGGGTCTCGGCGAACGGGTCCGCACCGGATGCCACCGCGGCCCGGAGCGCGTCCGCCATGCCCTGCTTGGCGGCCACGTAGTCGATGAAGTCGTCCATCCACAGGCGCAGTGCCCGGTCCGGCGCGTGGCCGGCGAGCAGTTTCCCGGCGCTGTCGCAGACGCGGGCCAGCTCGTTGCGGTAGGCCGCCTCGACCAGCGCCTCGCGGGTGGGGAAGTGGCGGTAGAGCGTGGCCGAGCCGACGCCGGCGGCCTTGGCGATCGCGTCGATCGCGACGTTCGGGCCCTTCTCGGCGAAGGCGCGCACGGCCGCTTCGAGGATGCGTTCCCGGTTGCGGCGGGCATCGGCACGCAACACGCTCGGCTTGGTCGTCAAGGCTGTTCCCTTCGTCGGGACCAGTCTAGCTGGACAACCGGGGAGTTCCCCGCTTACCGTGAAGAAACCGGGGAACTCCCCGGTTACGGGTGTCGGCCCGTTCTGCCCTCATGCAAGGAAGACCCTCATGACCTCCTCGAAGACGGTTCTGATCACCGGTACCTCGTCCGGCATCGGCCTGGCGGCCGCCATCGGCGCCGCCCGGGCCGGCTGGACGACCATTGCCACCATGCGCGACACCGGCAAGGCCGAGGCTCTGCTCAAGGCCGCCGCCGAGGCGGGAGTCGAGGACCTGGTCCAGGTCAAGCGCCTGGACGTGACCGACCCCGCCGGCATCACCGCCTGCCTGGACGAGGTCGTCGCCGAACACGGCCGCTTGGACGCGCTGGTCAACAACGCCGGCGCCGCCCAGGTCGGCACCATCGAGCAGAGCAGTCTGGACGACGTCCGCGCGGCCATGGAGGTCAACTTCTTCGGCGTGGTGGCGGTGACCCGGGCCGCGCTGCCGCACCTCCGCGCGTCGAGGGGCCGGGTGATCACCGTCACCAGCGTCGGCGGGGTCGTCGGCCAGCCCTTCAACGAGGCGTACTGCGCGGCCAAGTTCGCCGTCGAGGGCTTCATGCAGTCCCTCGCGCCGGTCGCCGCCACCGTCGGTGTCGACGTCACGGTGGTCGAACCGGGCGCGGTGGCGAGCGAGTTCGTGGCCAACCTCGGACTGGACCTCCCCGCGCTGCTCGCCGCCGCCGGACCCTACGCCCCCGCACTCGACGCCTACCTGGCCCGCACCCGCCAGTCGTTCGACAACGCCCAGACCCCGGCCGAGGCAGCCGCCCCGATCGTCGACGCCCTCGCCCTTCCCCGCCCGCCGTTCCGCGTCCAGACCTCCCAGTGGGCCCGCGACTTCGCCGCCACCAGCCTCGCCGACCTCGACGGCTCCGCGGTCGGGGTCCTCACCGGCGCCTGGGTGCGCTGACCGGGCGCCCGGCCACGCAACCGACCATTCGCACACCGCGGGCGACCCCGCAACGGCAAGGAAGATCACCATGGAACTCCGCACCCTCGGCAGCCAGGGCCGGGTACTAGGTTCACCATGGGATCGGGTACAGGTTTCATGGCAGCCTCCTCCTGCGGTGCCCTACCGTCGTGCCATGACGATTCCAGCTGGACTGAGACGTACGGTCCTCCGGGCGTGGCGGGACACCGGTTTTCTTGCCGCCGGTGTGCCGCCGCACCTGGCGCTGGTGCCCGTGTGGGCCTGGGCGGCGACGACCACCGCCAGGACGGGGAACTGGCTCCTCACGGTTTCCGTGTCGGCCGCCCTGGTCCTGCTCGGCACCCCGGTACTGACGGCCGTTCAGCGGGTCCGCTACCGGGCGCTCATCGGTATGGACGTCCCCCGGCTCACCCCCACCGCGCCGGAACAATGGACGTGGGCCTCGGCCGCCCGGTGGCTCGCGGCGACGCGGCCTTGGCGCAAGATCGGCTACCACCTCCTGCTGGGCCCGCTGGTCGCGCTGCTGGAGCTGCTGGTGCTCGTGCTGGCGGCGGCGAGCCTGGCGGGCGCCATCGTCTACGCCTGGGCATGGGCGCTGCCAACCGGAATCCGCCAGGACTGGTTCGGCTACCTGACCCAGCTGCCGGTTTACACGGCGGCCGGACTCCTCCTCCTGTGCGCCCTGCCCTGGAGCGCGCGGGCAGTAGCCCGGGCCGAGGCGCGGCTGGCGCTGGGCCTGCTCGGGCCCAGCCGGGCGCAGCGGCTCCAGGAGCGGGTCGATCAGCTGGCCGTGAGCCGGACCGACCTGATCGAGGCCGTCGACGCGGAGCGCCGCCGGATCGAGCGCGACCTGCACGACGGCACCCAGCAGCGGTTGGTGTCCCTCGCGGTCAACCTGGGTCTGGCCATTGCCACCCGCCCGGACCTGCCAGGCGCACGGGAGGTGATCGCGAGAGCGCACCTGGAGGCGAAGGAGGCGATCGCCGAACTCGATGACCTGGTGCGGGGGCTGCACCCGGCCGTGCTCGAAGACCGAGGTCTGGACGCGGCGTTGTCCGGGCTGGCTGCCCGCACGCCCCTGCCGGTGCGGCTGCGGGTCGATCTGGAGGAGCGGGTGGCGCCCAGCGTGGAGTCGGTCGCGTACTTCGTGATCTCGGAGGCGCTGACCAATGCGACGAAGCACGCCAACGCGATGCGTGCAGAGGTGATGGTCCGTAAGGTCGGCGAGGTGCTGCGAGTGCGCGTTACCGACGACGGGCTGGGCGGTGCCGACGCCGCCGCCGGCACGGGGCTGACCGGGCTGGCCAAGCGGGTCGGCTCCCTCGACGGGGCCTTCCACGTCAGCAGCCCCGTCGGGGGACCCACCACCATCACCGCGGAGCTGCCGTGCGCGCGGTGATCGCCGAGGACTCGGTGCTGTTGCGGGTCGGCCTGATCAAGGTGCTGGAGATGGGCGGGTTCCAGGTCCCCGCCGAAGCCGGCGATGCGGAGGGGCTGTTGGCGGCGGTGGCGGAGCACCGACCCGAACTCGCCCTGATCGACGTCCGGATGCCGCCGGACTTCACCGACGAGGGGGTGCGAGCGGCGATGGAGATCCGCCGGCGCTGGCCGGGGACGGCGGTGGTGCTGCTTTCGCAGTACGTGGAGGAACGTTACGCGGCTGACCTGCTCTCCACGAACACCAGCGGTGTGGGCTACCTGCTCAAGCAGCGGGTAGCCGATGTCGCCGACTTCGTGGCGGCGGTGCGGCGGGTGGCGGACGGGGGCACGGCTCTGGACCCGCAGGTCGTCGCCCAGCTGCTGCTGCGCCGCGACAGCGACCCGCTCGGGCGGCTGACCCCCCGCGAACGGGAGGTGCTCGGCCTGATGGCCGAGGGGCGTTCCAATGCCGGCATCGCGCAGGCGCTGGTGGTCAGTGAGAGCGCCGTGGCGAAGCACATCAACAACATCTTCGCCAAGTTTGACCTGCCCGTGGTCGAGGCGGACCACCGCCGCGTCCTGGCCGTGCTGCGGTTCCTCGGAGCGTCCCGGGCCTAACCGGCTGTTCCCGCCGGTCCGGGGCGATCACCCGTAGATGGGGCAGTACCGACGACCTCGGGGGCAAGCGCATACCGTTGGACGGTCGAGGAGACCCGGAGCCTGACTCTGTCGGGGTTCTTTCGGGGTTCTTGGAGCCTTTCCCGATGTGGCCGTCCGATCGGCGGGCATGCTGGGCGCTGATCGAATGCCGTGCAGTCGTCGGGGGTGTCAGTTGTCGCTCCGTCGCCGGTCCGGTGAGCAAGTCCCGTCTCTGACCGCGCAGATCGCGAGGGCGAGCAACCCGGGCGGTACGACGGCGATGTGGGTCAGAGACCGGCTGGACGGGCTGTGGCGCGACCTGACCCCGCGGGCTGGCATCCGCGCGACGGACGCCCCGGCATCTCGCCCGCTCAGCTGGCCACCGTCTGCGTACTGCAGTTCCTGCTGCATGTCGGACAGACCGCGGAGGCGGTCCGTTGCCGCATCGACTTCAGGTACGCCCTGGCCTCGGACCTGGGCAAGAACCCCACTGGCCCAAGACCAGGATTCTCGCCGCCGGCGACGACGCCTGCCGCCTGCTCGAACACCTCCACCGGCCCGGCCCGGCCCGGCCCTCAGGCCGAGGCCCTGCCGCAGATCCTCGTGCAGGACTACTACCGTGATGCGGCAAGTCGCCTGCACTGGCGCGCCGGCGACGACGGCGGCCTGCCGCCCTCGTCGGCGATCTGGCTGGCACGGCCCCCGTGCCGGCGGATGCGGAAGGTGTACGTAGCACCACCATCAAGTCGGATAGGAGTGCTACTGCCTCGGGCGCGCGCGAACGACATGCTGATGTTGTGCCCGAGGGGCGTGCACGGGAAGGAGTCAGGTGTCATGGCGAGCACTCAGCTGACCGGCGTTCATTCGCGCCGTCCGGTCCGCGTCGACGCCGGTTCGGGCTCCGGTATCCCGCTGATCCTTCCGAAGGCCGCGGCCGCTTTGACGTTCCCCCTGCTGCTTCGTCGGGCGGCCACGGTCCTCACCGTGCTCGGGCTGGCGATGATTCCCTGGCTGGTCTTCCTGCACACCGGGCTGCCGGCCACCGCTCAGGCCTCGCACTGGGCCTGGGCGTGGACGGGTCTGGACAGCTTTGAGACGCTCGGCCTGCTCTCCACCGGACTGCTCCTCAGGCGCGGCGACTGCCGGGCCTGCCTGGCCTCCGCCGCGACCTCGGCCCTGCTGCTGGTCGACGGCTGGTTCGACACCATGACGGCTGCCCCGGGTTCGGACTTCAGGCTGGCAGTGCTGATGGCGGTCTTCGCCGAGTTGCCGCTGGCAGTGGCCTGCGCGGTTCTCGCGACCCGGACCTTCCCTCGGCCGGGCCGCTGAGCGGACTGCGGTCCGGTCCGTTTCGGGAAGTCCCCGGCCTGCCGCACGGCGGCCCACGGGCGGTTCGTTCGGTCGGCTCAGGTCGACTGCCGACAAAGTCGGCGCCGGTGCAAGCAGATCGCACACAAATACAACTGATGGCCATCAGGGATGCTTCGGTGGCTCAATCGGACATTCAGGGAGGAATTGTGATGAATTCTCGGGCATTGATCGGCGCCGGCGCTGCCGCCGCCGTCGCCACCTGGTGGTTCACCGACTCTGCGCCGTACCCGTACTCTCAGCGCTGGCTGCTCGACCTGCCGCTGCCGTTCCTGACTCTGAAGCGTCTGGACCACGTGCTGCAGGCCCGGGAGGGCGAGAGGATCCTGGAGATAGGCCCCGGAACCGGCCTGCAGTCGCTGCACATCGCACCGCAGCTGGGCCCGAACGGCCAGCTGGACATCGTGGACATCCAGCAGGAGATGCTCGACCACGTGGGCCGCCGGGCCACGGAGCAGGGCGTCGACAACATCGTGCCGAACTGCGCCGACGCACATGAACTTCTCTTTGCGGATGACTCGTTCGATGCGGCTTACCTGGTGACGGCGCTGGGCGAGATCCCGGATCCGGCGCGTACGCTGGCCGAGCTGCGCCGGGTGCTGAAGCCGTGCGGGCGGCTGGTGATCGGCGAGTTCTTCGACCGGCACCAGATCCGGCCGTCCTCGCTGATCAGCCTGGCGGAGGGAGCAGGGCTGCGGGTCGCCCGGCTGTACGGTCCGCCGTTCGCGTACTACGCGGTGCTGCGCCCGATCGACGCCTGACGCCGCTCGGGCGGTGAGGCCACCACTCCCGCCCCGGGCGCGGGGTGGCATCCGTACAGCTCAGAGGGCACACCAAGGCGGCGGGGCATTCTGACAAACCTTTCTGCGCGCACTGCCCTCCTGATGGTGGGGGTGGGGTGGCAGTGGTGCGCCGTCAGGTCGGAGCGGTGCTGTGGCGCCTGCCGATGGGCTCCGCCTGGCGCCTTGCGGCCTGCCTCGCCGCCGTCGCGGTGCCCGGCCGGGCCTCATTCCGGCTCGTCCGCATCCGCATCCTCACCCGCCCACGACCGAGCTGGCTACTGACGCGAGGCAGCGTCGACCAAGGCACAAGCCAGCAGACAGCCGGGTGCCGCTGAGATTGCGCAGATCATTTACCGTGAGCCTCAACTGCGCTCAGCCGCGAATACGCGACACCTGAACATGCACGTCCGGCAGTCTTATACCTAGCGTGCCCGACGGTCAGCGCAGTTCCTGCGACTCTCCCGGCTACGCTCGCGCGGGAGCGCCCCACAGCGCGTGGCTGCGGGGCGCCTGGTGGCGTTTAGTCGATCTTCTCCCCGTTGTGCGTACCGCCCTTGCAGAGGTTGGCCGTCAGATCGGGCGTTCCGCCGCCCTGCGTGCACTGATGAGGGGTGACGTATGATGGAGCACCCTGTGAGGTGGCGGCGGCGGCGCTTGTGAGGCCGAGTCCGGCGAGGGCTGCCGTGGCGATGACGGCGGCGAGGATTCGTCGAATGCGCATTTGGTTCCCCTTTCGCGGATTGCCTCGGTGGGCCACTAATCAGCTTGATCTTCATCCATGTGGGTGGCACGTCGTGCTCCGTCATGTTGCGCCATTCGGGTGACGGTGCTGTCGGGTGCGGGATCGGTGACGCGACCAGTCGGGCAGACCCCTCGATCGAGGCGTCCAGAACGCGAACTACCACGGAACCATCGTCATCCCCACCAGCGCAACGGCCAGCTGAGTGTCCGGTCCCATGGCAGTTTGACTACTGACTGAGCCGCCGAGCGGATTCAGGCTGTCCCTGGAGCACGGAGGCTGCATCGTCGCTCTGGGCCCGGTAGACGGTCACGATGGCGGCCACAGCGTCGACTTCGACGGGGCCGGTGATCCTCAGCCAGACCAGTTCGGGCAGGTCCTCGGAGCGATCGAGTCGGCCGACCGCCTCAGCGGGCCAGGGCAACGGCAGCTTCGGCAGGTGAACGAGCGAGATCCCGTCGATGAAGGACCTGCCCAGTTCGGGTTCCCACGGGCGGACCGAGTGAAGGTTGGACAGCGAGATCACTACATCGGGCTTCCGCGGCCCCTCCCGCAGCCACACATCCAGCGTGTCGTCCTTGCGGTCCTCGTTGGACTCGTTCAACGAGATGCGGTCGATGAAGTAGCTGATGCAGGATTCCAGCGTCAGCGCCGCATTCGTGCATCCGTTCTTGAAGGCGTCGGGTGCCCCATGTTCGTCGACCACGGCACGAGACTACGGTGAGCGGAACGGTCCGCGGGAGCGCTCTTCGGACCTGACCGATGATGTCACCGTCGCAGCGGACCGAAACCCTGGCCGCCCGAGACCACCGCCACCGCCGACCACCTCTCGATCGGCTCGCAGGTCGAACTCCACTTCCTCAACGGGAACGTGGGCAACCTGACCGTCGGCGCGATCTCCAAGCCCCCGGCCGGCGCGGGCAAGGACGGCGGCAGCTGGGAGGTCTCCCTCGACACCCTGAACCGCTTCGCACCCGAGGCCCAGGACTTCACCCTCTACCTCAACACCGTGCCCGGCGTGGACCACGCGAAGGTCCAGGCCGCGCTGGACAGCGCGCTCGCGAGCTACCCCCAGGTGGCCGTGCAGAGCCAGGCCGACTACAAGAAGCAGGTCACCGGCCAGGTCGACACCATCCTCTACCTCGTCTACGCCCTGCTCGGCCTCGCGATCGTCATCGCCGTCCTCGGCGTCATCAACACCCTCGCCCTGTCGGTGATCGAACGCACCCGCGAGATCGGACTCCTGCGCGCCGTCGGCGCCCACCGCGCCCAGATCGGTCGGATGATCCGCCTGGAATCGCTCCTCATCGCGGTGCACGGCGCCCTGCTCGGCCCTGGCCTCGGCCTGGCCTGGGGCATCACCGGCCAGAAGATCCTCGCCTTGTACGGGATCACCGCGCTCAGCATCCCGTGGACCACTCCTGGCTGTGCTCGCCGGAGCGGCCCTGTCAGGGCTGGCGGCGGCCGTTCTGCCCGCGGTGAAGGCGGCCCGCCCCCGAGTCCTGACCGCCATCGCCGTCTCCTGAAAGCCGCTGGTCAGCCAGCCCCCACCCCCACCCATAGATGCTCCTCCGTTTCACCCGGCCCCGCCCCGCGGAAGGCCCGGAGCCGACCGGACGAACACCGTCCACGGGCCTGGTCCTGATGCGGTTCCGGGACGGGCGTGGGAGGTTGGGTGTTCGGGGGCGGACGACCGTGCAGGACGGCCGCCCGAGGCGCGGTGCTCCAGTGGGCGCCGTGCCGTCGAACCCGTTCGGAGGTGCCCGATGACCGTGCCGATCGGAGTCGAGGAGGAGTTCCACATCGTCGACGTGGAGACCCGAATGCTGGCGGCACGGGCCCACGAGGTGCTGGACGGCTTACCGGACCGCGGCTTCACGACCGAGTTCCTCCGGTCGGCCGTCGAGACCAACAGCGGTGTGCACACGTCGCTGGACGCCCTCCACGCCGACCTGGCCCGGTCCCGGCGGACGCTGGTCGACGCGGCCGCCCCGCTGGGCCTGGCCGTGGTCGCGGCCGGCACGGCGCCGCTCGCCCGGATGGGGTCGGTGGACGTCACTCCGGACCCGCGGTACCTGCACATGGCCGACGAGTACCGCACCGTGGCCGACGAGCAGCTGATCTGCGGCGTGCAGTTCCACGTGGACGTGCCCGACCGCGACACGGCCGTCCGCGTGATGTGCCTCGTCGCGCCCTGGCTGCCGACCCTGCTGGCGCTGTCCGCCAGCTCACCCTTCTGGCTAGGCGCGGACACGGGTTACGCCAGTTGGCGCACCATGCTGTGGCAGCGCTGGCCCACCAGCGGTCCGGCCGGCTGCTTCGGCACGGCAGCGGCCTACGACGCGGCCGTGACCCGGCTGATCCGCTCCGGAGTGATCACTGACGCCGGGATGGTCTACTACGACATCCGGCCCTCCGCGCACCGGCCGACCCTGGAGCTGCGGGTGTGCGACGCCTGCCCCCGGGTGGAAACGGCAGTGATGATCGCGGGGCTGTTCCGCGCGCTGGTGGTCGACGCCTGCGAGGCGGCGCGGCGGTTCAGCGGCTGTCCGCACTCCCGCCAGCCCTGGCTGCGCGCCATGACCTGGCGGGCCGCCCGCTCCGGGCTGGACGGCCCACTGGTCGACCCGGCCACCGGCCTGGAGCGTCCTGCCTGCGCCGTGGTCCGGTCGCTGCTGGCGCGGTTGCGGCCGACCCTGGAGGAGTTCGGCGACTGGGAGACCGTCTCCGGACTGGCCGAGGAGACGCTGAGGCTGGGCGATGTCGCTCACCGGCTCCGGCGCGTCGCCGCCGACGGCGGCCTGACCGCGGCCGTCGACTTCCTGATCGCCCGGACCGGGGCGAACCCGGCCGTGATCGGCCCCCGCGCGCGGATCGACCGCAGGAGCCTGTCCGCGCGCTGCCGGAAGACCCGGGCCGCTCGGCTCGCGGCGCACCGATCCGGCGCACTGCTGCGCCGCACGAGCCGGATCCGCGGCCGGACGGGCCGGACGGGCCGGACGACGGCCGCGGACGGCCAGTCGTACGCGGGCAACTGCGACCCGACGACCGTCACCGCCCTCCCAACGGGCCCCCAGGGCCGCTCGAACGGAGGTGAGGCGGCATGTGCGGGCTGAGCGGAGAGATCCGTTTCGACGGCGGGCGCCCCGACCTGGCCGCCGTGGAGCGCATGACCGACCGGCTGGCGGCCCGCGGGCCCGACGGCCGCGGATTGTGGTCGCAGGGCGCCATGGCGCTCGGCCATCGGCGTCTGAAGATCATCGACCTGTCGGAGCGCGGCGCCCAGCCGATGACCGACCCGGAGAGCGGCCTCACCGTCGTCTTCAACGGCTGCGTCTACAACTACCGGGCGCTGCGGCAGGAGTTGGAGAACCTCGGTCACCGTTTCTTCTCCACCTCCGACACCGAGGTGCTGCTCAAGGCGTACCGGCAGTGGGGCACGGCCTGTGTGCGACGACTGTTCGGCATGTTCGCCTTCGCCGTGGCCGAGGCGGACACCGGTCGGCTGGTACTCGGCCGCGACCGCCTCGGGATCAAACCCCTCTACCTGGCGCGGCGGCCGGGCCGGCTGCGCTTCGCCTCCTCACTGCCCGCCCTGCTCGCGGGCGGCGGGGTGGACACCTCCATCGATCCGGCCGCACTGCACCAGTACCTGACCCTGCACGGGACGGTGGCGGCACCGCGCACCGTGCTCAGCGGCGTCCGCAAGCTTCCGCCCGCCACCGTGCGGGTCGTGGAGCCGGACGGCGGGCAGCACGACGAGTGCTACTGGCAGCCGTCCTACAGCCGTCGGCCGGAGCACGCGGGCATGGACGCGGCGGACTGGCGCGATGCCGTGCTCGACGCCCTGCGCACCGCCGTCCGCCGCCGCACGGTGGCGGACGTACCGATCGGGGTGCTGCTCTCCGGTGGCCTGGACTCCAGCCTGATCGTGGCGCTGCTCGCCGAAGCCGGCCAGGACGACCAGGCCACCTTCAGCGTGGGGTTCGAGGCGGAACGCGGCGAGCAGGGCGACGAGTTCGGCTACTCGGACCTGGTCGCCCGGGAGTTCGCCACCGACCACCACCAGATCATGGTCCCCTCGGACCGGGTGCGGGGCGCGCTGGACCGGGCGGTGGCCGCCATGAGCGAGCCCATGGTCAGCCATGACGCGGTCGCCTTCCACCTGCTGTCGGAACAGGTCTCCAAACACGTCAGCGTCGTGCAGAGCGGGCAGGGCGCCGACGAGGTGTTCGCCGGGTACCACTGGCACCCCGCCCTGGCGGCCGTGCCGCGCGAACGGGAGCCCGAGACCTTCGCCAAGGTGTTCTTCGACCGGTCGCACGCCGAGCTGGGGCGGATGCTCCAGCCGGAGCTGCTGGTCGGCCACGACGTCTCCGGCGAACTGGTGCGGGCGAACATGGCACCCCCAGGGGCGGAGACCGCCCTGGACGCCGCCATCCGGCTGGACACCCACGTGCTGATGGTCGACGATCCGGTCAAGCGGGTCGACAACATGACCATGGACTGGGGACTGGAGGCACGCGTGCCCTTCCTGGACCACGAACTGGTCGAGCTGGCCGCCGCCTGCCCGCCGCAGTTCAAGCTCGCCCACGGCGGCAAGGGAGTCCTCAAGGACGCCGCCCGCAAGCTCCTGCCCCGCGAGGTCATCGACCGGCCCAAGGGTTACTTCCCCGTGCCGGCGATCCGCCGGATGGCTCCGCCGGTGCTGGGCCGGATCGAGGAGGTCCTGTCGGCCCCCGAGGCCCGGGCCCGGGGGATCTTCCAGGAGACCTATCTGGCCGAGCTGCTCGCCGCACCGGACGCCCACCGCACGGCGCGCGGGGCGAACGCGCTGTGGCAGGTGGCCCTGCTGGAGATGTGGCTGCAGTCCCACGGGATCGACTGAACGGGAGGCGGACCGTGGTGGACCAGCGCTTCGATCCCGTGGCCCCGCCGCCGGCGGCCCCCCAGGCCGTGGTCCTCCCGGACGCCCACGACACCCGGGAGGGCCACAGCCCGGTGACCGCCCACGGGTGCTGGTACCCGTCGGCGGACCCCACCGGCGGGCGGGTGGCCTTCATCTGCAACCGCGGCGGCGTACCGCAGTTGTGGACCGGAGCGGCCGACGGCGACGACGTGCACCTGCTCGACACCGGCACCGACCCGGTCATCGAGGTCTCGTGGTCCCCGGACGGCCGCTGGATCGCCTACACCACCGCCCCCGGCGGGGGCGAGCACACCCGGGTGCTCTGCGTCCGGCCGGACGGCGGCGACCGCCGGATCCTGGCCGGTGCGTTGGCGGGCAGCACCGCCTACCTCGGTCGCTGGACCCGGGACGGTTCGGCCATCGCCATCACCACGACGGACCCGCTGGTCGGCCTGTCCGCCGCCGGGCCCGGCACCACCGCACCCGCCGAGCCCTACCAGGAAGTGCCCCCGAGCGAGTGGATCAGCCGCGACGGGCACGCCGTACTGCTCGGCGGCGCCCACCACGGCGAGGTCGGGACAGTGCTGCTGGACACCGGCCTGCCGGGGGCGGTACCGGCGGTGTTGCGTCCGTCGAGGCCGGCCCCCTACGAAATCGCCCCCGAGCCGCATCTCACCGGCGGGGGCCTGGCCGCCTACCTGGCCGATCCGACCGGCGTGCGGCCCCCCGAACTCCTCGCCACCGAACCGGCGGGCGCCACCCTGCGGGTGTGCGACACCACCTCGGACGGCCGGCTCGTGCTGCTGCTGCGAGGGCCGCGCGGCCGGCGCGAGGCCGTGGTGCTGCGGACCGACAGCGGCGAGACGGCCTGCACCGTGCCGGTGGCCGACGGGGACCCCTGGATCGGCCGGTTCTCGCCAGACGGCCGGACGCTCTATCTGCGCAGCGACGCCGACCGTGAGTTCGCGGCCCTGGTCACCGCCGAGCTCGGGCCGGACGGCCAGTGCCGGCATCGTCAGGTGATCGCCCAACGGGACTGCGTCGACCTGGAGTTGCTGTCCGTCCGGGACGACGGCCGCAGCGCCGTGCTGGCCTGGAACGTGCGTGGCCGCAGCGAGCTGGAGGTCGTCTCCCTGCCCACCCCGCGGTGGCGCCGGACCGGCGCCGGCATCGGAGCGGAGGTGGACGGCTCACCGTCCGGACTCGCCCCGCGTCCGCTGCCCCTGGCGCACGAGGTGGTGACCCGGATCAGCCCGGCGGGCCCGGTGGGCCTGGCGCTGGCCGTCTCCGGTTCGGTCCGCCGGCCCGGCGTCTGGCACGCGGCCGACGGCGGGCCGCCCGTCCGCACACCGTGGTCCTCGCGGGACGAGGACGCCGTCGCACCCGGCCGCCCGCCGCCGGAGCGGCCCGAGCACCTGCGCGTGCGGGCCCGTGACGGGCTGGAGCTGGGCGGCTGGTACTACCGCGCACCCGGCGGCGGCCCCGACCTGCACGCGCCGTGCGTCGTCCATCTGCACGGCGGGCCGGAGCAGCAGGAGCGACCGGTCTTCGATCCGCTCTACCACGAGCTGCTGGGCCACGGCCTGGACGTCTTCGCACCCGACGTGCGCGGCTCGCTGGGCGCGGGCCGCTCCTTCGTCAACGCCGACCTCGGCGCCGGGCGGTTCGCGGCGATCGACGACGTCGCGGACTGCGCGGCGCACGTGGTCGCCCTCGGACTCGCCGACCCCCGCCGGCTGGCCGTGATGGGCCACTCCTACGGCGGCTACCTCACGCTGGCCTCCTTGGTCTGGCATCCGGAGCTGTTCCGCACCGGTGTCTCCGTGTGCGGCATGTCGGACTTCCTGACGTTCTTCGCCGGCACCGAGCCGTGGATCGCCCGATCGGCCGCCGCCAAGTACGGCCATCCCGAACGCGACCGGGACCTCCTGCACGCGCTCTCTCCGATGAGCCGGGTCGACGCCCTCCGGGTGCCGCTGCTGGCCGTTCACGGTGAGCACGACACCAACGTGCCGCCGGGCGAGTCCGAGCAGATGGTCCTGGCGGCCCGCCAACGGGGGATCCCGGCCGAACTGCTGGTGCTGCCCAACGAGGGCCACGAGTTCAGGAACACCCGAAACCGGGTCCTGTTCCGCCGTACCGCGGCCGCCTGGATCGAACGCCACCTCGCCGACTGAGCGGTGCGCGGCCCTGCGGGTACTCCATCGCGCACGGCCGACACACCATCAGGCCCAACCAGTTGAGGGGCGTCGTAGCCGCGTCGAGGGCCCCGTGGTGCGGTGGGCGTCGGCTGGGTGGCTGCCCTCAGTGCCGGTCTGGCCGGGTGGTCCCTCCCGGCCAGACCCATGCGGCGCCCCGGGTCGGCTCAGCAGCCCGTGGCGTTGTAGTCCCAGAACGCGCCCCTGGTCTGCGGTCCGGCGATCCCGTCGGGGGTGACGCCGAGGAACTTCTGCAGCGCCGTGATCGTGTTGGGTCCGAGGATCCCGTCGACCGTACCGGCGTTGTAGCCCAAGTCGTTGAGCATCCTCTGCGCTGCCTTCCAGCTGTTGGGGCCCAGTTGCCCGTCGACAGCGCCGGCGTTGTAGCCCCAGGCGTTCAGGCAGCTCTGCCAGTTCATGGCCCTGGTCGTGTTGAGGCCGAGGTTGTTCACTGCGAGGAGGGAGAGGTGCGGGCTGGTGACCGCGGGCCTCGCAACCGGCTGGGGGGCCGCGAGACTCGCACTCGCGCCCGCGAGACTCCCGGCGGCGATCCCGGCGATGGCGGCCGAGGTGACGAGTGTCCTTGCCAGAAAAGATCGCATTGCTTCCTCTTTCCGAACGGATTCCGCGGGCCTTCGACGCGACCGCCGTCACCGGCCAGCCGCGCCGACGCAAGGGTTTGCGGAAGCGTGCGGCTACGTGACCGTGTGGTGTCGGCCGAAGATCCCGCCTGTCAGCGGTGCGGACCGGAACTCCGGCCTGCCCTTCTCGCACCAGCATCAGGCCCGGCGCACAGCCCGTCGCCCTGTTTCAACTCCCTTTGAAAAAGGGCGAATCGCCCGCCGAACGAGGGCCGTTGGGCGGACCGGAGGACCTGGCGGGCAAGTCGTGGCATGCTCGAAACAGGAAGAGCCGTCGTTTCGGGCAGCAGGGGGATGGATGGCCTACCGGTTCCATTTCACCAGCGCGGACCTGGCGCGCACCCGCATCGCCGAAGCCGCCCCGCCACTGGGGGAGTTGAGCATCGCCCTGCGTGTCCTGCAGGATCGCAACCAGGCGTTGCGCTTCGGCGCGTGGCGCCGGGAAGTCCGGGCCCGCCTCGCACCGCAGGCGCGGATGGTGCTGGACCTGACACCCATGCACGGATGGGCGCCCGCGTTCCTGAGCCCGGGCGGCACCGGCAGCCTGCCCGAGCTGCTGGAGCAGGTAGCCGCCACACCCCGCACACACCTGCGCACCGCCCTGGCCGCGATCGCCAGGCGTCAGGGCCTGCCCGGCTGGGCGCGCCGGCTCGGCGAGGACCCCGAACTGCTACGGCGACTCGCCGACGCCCTCGGCGACGTCCACGCGACGGTGCTCGCACCGTACTGGCCCCAGGTCACCGCCCATCTCGCCGCCGACCGAGCCGTCCGGGCCCGCGAGATGATGCACGGCGGCGTGGAGCGGCTCCTGAGCGGGCTCCACCCGCCGCGCATCCGCTGGCGGCCGCCCGTACTGGAGGTCGACCTGCTGTCCGGCATCGAGGGCGATGTCCATCTACAGGGCCGCGGCCTGCTGCTGATGCCCTCCATGTTCGCCACCCAGGCACCCCTGGTCGACCCGGATGCCGAACCCCAACCCATCCTCACCTATCCAGCCCAGCACGACCCGGCCGCAGACCCCGCCCCTCTCCTCGCACCCCGCCGCCCCACCACCGACGACGCACCCCCGCCACTGTCCGCGCTCCTGGGCCGCACCCGCGCCGCCGTCCTGCACACCATCGCCCAGCGCCCCGGCTGCACCACCACCGAAATCGCCGACACACTGCGCATCGGCCCCTCCGGCGCGAGCCAGCACGCCACCGTCCTGCGCGAAGCCGGCCTCATCACCACCCTGCGCCACCGCAACACCGCCCTCCACACCCCCACCGCCGCCGCCCTCGCCCTCCTCGGCCGGACCTGAACCGGGCCGCGGTTCGGCGCGCGTCGACCAGGGCCGCCTCGCGCGCCGGGTCGACCTCGCCGACCTGCCCGCCGTCGTCAAGTTCCTCGTGGTCGACGCGACCGACATGACAGCCCTCGCCGAATCCGCCCGCGTCCTTGGGATGACCGTCAACCACCACCTCGACGAGGCGATCATCGACCTCGCCCCGGGCACCACGAACAAGTGGGAGGCCCTCACCTCCCTCGGCATCGACCGGTACAACGCCTTCGGCAACGACATCAACGACCTCGACCTGCTGCGCAACGCACAGCACTCCGTCCGCGTCCGCAACCATCCCGGCCTGGACGACGTCGCCCGCGTCACCACCGCCCCGGACCCGGAGGCTGTCGCCGCAGAGATCTCCAGGCTTGCCGCAGCGGCGCTTGCGGACTGAGGGCCGCGCCGCCGTCGAGGCCGCGGCCGTCGGATGATTCCGTACGAATGCGACAACAGGGCCTCCCGGACCGCTCGTTGGCTTCGACACCATTGAGCTTCCAAGAGGCCCTGCTCTCATGTACGGCTGCCGCCGCAGTCACCCGATCGAGCCCGTTCGACAACTTCCTCTACGCGGATCCTCCTCTGTCCGAGGTCTACGACCATCGCGGTCGCCCACCCCGGCGACGGCGTCGACGGCGTCCTGGTGCTACGTCAGCAGCTCTGGTGCGCTCTTCGCCACCCGCCGCTCCACCTCCCGCCGATCCCAGGGGGCGGCAGCCGGGCCAGTACATCGCGCTCGACCGTTGGGGCGCTGTATTGACCGCCCACGGGGAGGATGTGACGGCCGCCGTCAGTCGGCTGGGGTCGCAGCCGAAGGTGACCTCCTCCGCACCGCGCCCGTGCCGCGAGGTGAGGGCCGAGCCCGGGTCGTTGCCGGCTCCCGGGCTCGGCCGCCGCGAGGCGCGTCAGCAGTTCACCGGCAGTTCCAGGGTGACCGGGACCGGACCTCGATAGGCGCCCGACACCGCGAAGGAGGCGTGCACGACCGAGCCGCACGGCACCGTGGCAACGATGCCGTCCACCCGCACCGTGCTGACCGTGAACACGGTGCGCCCGGACGCCGCGCCGAGCGATCCCCCACCGGCGGTCTCCGCCGACAGCCCGGTGATCAGTTCCTGCGGTGCCGGCGGCCACGGCGTCCCCGGCGAGGGCGGGCCCGCCAGCCCGATCTGGCCGTACACCACGACGCGGTCGCCGGTCACCTCCGCGCACACCTTGGTGGACAGGCCGGCCTGCAGGCCGGACCAGCCGCAGGTGGTTGTGGTGGCGGCAGGGGGCTGCGGCGCGTCAGCGAGCGCCGGGACGGGGGTGACAAGGAGCGCGGCGGCACCAGTCGCGGCGGCCGCGGTACGCGAGACGGGGTTCATGGCTTCTTCCTTCAAGAGCTGGGAGGCGTTCGCGAGCTTTCACGATGTGGCACATGTGATATTTCATTCGCGCCACGAGCAGAACTCTGGCATACATTTCGAAGGGGTGAAGCCAATTTTGCCTTGGAACTATAGGCATGGCCGAAATCATGCCTTCGATGACGCATTTCCACCTGGACGGGCGAACACCCGTCGTGCCCAGGGCGTCGCCTCGCTGAACCCGGGATGAACCGCCTCCGTGCCCCGGTCGGAATCGCGGCCGCGCACGTGGAACGCCGCCGGACCAGGACCGGCCTGAAGGCGGGGGTGCGGGGCGAGGACGTCGTCGGGGCGCCCGGGGAGCTGGTGGAGACGGGCCGCGCCGTCGAAGACGTGCGCCCTGGCACCCGTGTGGCTGGGCACTTCACCTGGCCAGTTGAGCCACGACTGGCAAGCGGTGAGAAGGGGGGTGGAGACACGGATACCGATCCAGTCCCGAGCCGGCGGCCGGGGAGCTTCCCACCCACCCCCCATGGCCGCGAGTCCCTCACGATCTCCGTCCGGTCCAGCGCGCCGCACGGTATCCGGTCGCACTGACAACCGGGGGCCCGGGCCAACTGACTGGACCTGCTGCGCCTGGCCCTGCAGGTCGCGGTCCTGCGCGCGGTCGCTCCGCGAGTTTCCCCGACGTGTCGTCGCCGTCCCGGAGCAACCTCTGCCCGGCTGCACCGGCCCGATCAGGACGTCCCGGTGTCGGCGCGGCGGCGTTCGACGGCTCGGACCAGGTCGGTGCCGATCTCGGCGAGGAAGTCCGCGGCCGTGTCGAGGCGTTGGCCGGCGGGAGTGGCGGCGCCGAGGGGGTCGGCGCCGCTGCGGGCGAACTCGGCCAGCAGGGCGTTGCGTTGGGCGCTGGCGAGCATCGAGCGGTACCAGACGTCGCCGTTGATGGTGTACTGCTCGCGCCGCCCGTCCCGCTCGCGCTTTATCAACCCCTGGTCGGTCAGGTAGCCGACGGCCTTGGAGGCCGACGCCGGGCTGACGCCGAGCCGCTGCACCAGGTCGGCCGCGCTCAGGCTGCCGCTGTCCGTGACGTACAGGCAGCTGAGCACCCGGGCGACCATGCGCGGCAGGCCCATGTGCACCAGCAGGTCGGCGAAGCGGCCCGCGAACTCGGCGATGGCCGCCGGATCGCGCCCGTCCGGGGCGGACGCGCCGTTCCTGGCCGGCCGAAGGAGGCCCGGTCGGCGGCGGGCCCGGCGGGCGGTGGCGCGCTGGGCGGTCTCCGCGCGGTAGCGGGAGGCTCCGCCGTTGCGGGCGATCTCCCGGGTCACCGTGGAGGTCGGACGGCCGATCAGCCGCGCGATCGCGGCGTCGTCCAGCCCCTCCGCGAGACCAGTGGCGATCACGAGAGGCCGCAGCCAGCGGGCCGGGATGGTGTGGACGACCGTGCCGCGACAGTGGTCCGCGCCCCGGCAAGGCGCCAGGGCCCGTCCGGGGCTTCGTAGCCGGAGATCAGCCTCGGCAGTACCAGGAATACGGGTTGAGGGCGTCCCAGTAGACGGATGTCGCACCCGTGCCGTCGGCTCAAGGGCTGCAACGTACGCGGGCACCAGCGCGGTCAAGGGCCGGGAGCTGTTCAGCCCGGTCTGCGGGCAGGCCTGGGAGCCGAGCCCCCCTTCCAGCAGTGACGGGACGTCCTGCCGGGCGGTGCCGGGCGTCGGCGTCGCCGTCGGGGGCAGGCGGGAGCACGTCGGACGCCTCCCGCTGCGGGAGCGACCGGTCAATTTGGACATTTCGGTCAAATCATCGAATGTCTAAATTTCACCGACTCTGCGCTTGTAGATCCCCGGGTCGAGGATGACGCTGGATAGAGAAGCACATCGAAAGAGGGTCTGATCATGTCATTCCTCGCAAGCATCCGTTCCTTCGTGCGCGACGGTGGAGACCACGGCGGTCGTGGCTTCGATGACTTCGGGCGCGACGGTGGAGACCACGGCGGTCGCGGCGGTTACGGTTTTGACGACTTCGAGCGCGACGACCGTGACCACGGCGGCGGCTACGGCGGCTACGGCGGCTACGGTGACTGGGGCGACTGGGGCGACTAGTCGCCGTTAGCAGCTGCACGAATCCATTTCGAGAGCGGGCCGGGCAACTGTGCCCGGCCTTGCCGCTGGGGCGAGCGGGAAGACCGTGAGATGACCAGGAAACGCTACCTGCGGTCCGTGCTGCGACGGTTTCTCACGGTCGCCGAGACCGCCGACCCAGCCGTGGTCCCCACCGCACCACCGGTTCCACTCCGGGAGGTCTTCCAGCGCTTCTGGCCGTACACCAGGGGCGGCCGCCGCTGGCTGGTGGTGCTGCTGGCGCTGGTCGCGGTGGCCCCGGCGATCGAGGTGGCGGAGATCTGGCTCTTCAAGATCGTGATCGACGACATGCTCATTCCGCACCGGCTGAGCCTGTTCCTCCCGATCGCCCTCGCGTACGCCGTGCTCGCCCTGCTCTCCGGAGTACTGGGATTCGCCGACCGGGTGACCTCCACCTGGGTCAGCGAGCGGTTCCTGCTCATCCTGCGGTCGGACGTCTTCCGGCACCTCCAGGGCCTGTCACTGGGGTTCTTCGAACGGCGGCGGCTCGGCGACGTGCTGTCCCGGGTGACCGGCGACATCGACGCGGTCGAGACCTTCCTGCTCTCCGGGCTCGTCAGCGCGGTCAGCCAGGTGATGCGGCTGGGCATCTACGTCGGCGTACTGCTGGTGCTGCGCTGGGAGCTGACGCTGACCGCACTGGTCGCCGCACCGCTGTTCTTCCTCACCGCCCGCCGCTTCGCGAAGCTGATCCGGGCGGCCTCGCGCGAGCGCCGCAGACGCGCCGGTTCGATCAGCGCCGTCACCGAGGAGTCACTCGGCAACATCGCGCTCGTCCAGGCGTACAACCGCCAGGACTGGGAGCACGCCAGGTTCCAGCGCGAGAGCGTCGGTCGGTACCACGCGGCGATGGCCTCCACCCGGATCGGAGCGCTCTACGGGCCGACGGTCGACTTCATCGAACTGCTCGGTGGCATGGTGGTGATGGGGCTCGGGGCCTGGGAGCTGGTGCACGGACGGCTTACGCTCGGCGGGCTGATGGTCTTCCTCGCCCTGCTGAGCAGGCTCTACGGCCCGATCCAGAGCATGTCCGGACTCGGCACCACCTTCTACGCGGCCTCCGCCGCGGCCGAGCGGGTCATCGAACTGCTCGACCAGCGCCCGCAGGTGAGCGAGGCGGCCGCCCCCCGGGCGATCGGCCGCACCCAGGGCGAGATCGAGTTCGACGACGTCACCTTCCGCTATCCGGAGACGGAAGCCCCCGCGCTGTCGGGCGTGTCGTTCAAGGTGGCGCCCGGGGAGATGCTGGCCCTGGTCGGAGCCAGCGGCGCGGGCAAGTCCACCGTCGCCAAGTTGCTGCTGCGCTTCTACGACCCGGACGGCGGCACGGTCCGGCTGGACGGCCTCGACCTGCGCGAACTGGCCCTCACCGAGCTGCGCGAGAACGTTGCGGTGGTGCTCCAGGAGACCCTGGTCTTCCACGGCACCGTCCGGGAGAACATCGCCTACGGACGCCCGGAGGCGAGCGAGGCCGAGATCCGGGCGGCCGCCCGGGCTGCGGACGCCCACGAGTTCATCAGCCTGCTCCCGGACGGCTACGACACCGTGGTGGGCCAACGCGGCCGGCTGCTCTCCGGCGGCCAGCGCCAGCGTCTGGCCATCGCCCGCGCGATGATCCGGGACGCGCCCGTCCTCGTCCTGGACGAGCCGGCCACGGGCCTGGACGCCGAGTCGACCCGGCGGATCATGGGCCCGCTGCGCCTGCTGATGGCCGGCCGCACGACGGTCATCATCTCGCACAACCTGCTCACCGTCCGAGACGCTGACCAGATCGTCCTGCTCGAACAGGGCGAGGTCGCCGCCCACGGCACCCACGACGAACTCATCGCCCGCAGCCCCGCCTACGCCGCCCTCCACCGGCTGCACCACCCGCCGGACGCCCCCGTCAGGTCCGTCTCCTGAGCCCTCCGCGCGGCGGCTTGAAGGCTGAACGCCCCGGTGGCCGGCGCAGAGTCGGTACCGCGCCGCACGCCACCAGGCCGACCGCCACGCCGGACAGGTCGCCGAGCCACCTCGGCGAGCCGTGCCGGGACCGGCGGCGTGCGGCCGAGACCGATCGCGAAGCGGCACACCGCCGGGCCGGCCCCGAACGGTCGGGGCCAGGCGTGTGCGTCCGGCCCCGGCGCTGGCCAGCGCGCCGAGCAGGGCCGGCGTTGCGCTCGCACTGAGCAGTCGTTGGAGTCCAGGCGGACGTAGTGGTCGCGGCCCAGGCGGAGCGACGCCGACGACGTCGAGGCTCGCCGGAGCGGGGACGGAGCGACACCTGAGGCCTCGACCACTGCACGGTCTTCGATCAGCCCCGCCGCACGTGACACGCCCGGAACGCGCCAACGCCGTCGACACCGCCGCGCGCCTGGCACGATGCCCGCCGGGCCTGTCCTGACCGCCTGTAGACGGTGCCGGGCGCCGCCCGCCGTCAGACCCCGTCCAGCCGGAAGGCGGAGGCAGATTGAGGTTGAGAAGGACCGCTGAAGCCCAGCCCCCTCCCCTGGTCGTCATCGGTGGAGGAGCCGCAGGACTCAGTCTCGCCGACTGGCTGGTCGGACACGGGCACGAGGGACACCGGCCCCGCCCCTGGCTCGACCTGACCGTCGTCGAGACCCCCGAGGGTCCGCTGCGCCCGCCGCCGCGGACCTGGTGCTTCTGGGACGACGGCCCGGGGGAGTACGAGCAGGCTGTCACCGCGCAGTGGTCCCGGCTGCGGATCACCGGCCCCGACGGGAACGCCGTCGAGACGGAGCCCGCCCCGCTGCGCTACCGGATGCTGCGCTCCACCGCGTTCGAGGAACTGGTCCACGACCGCCTCGGCGGCCACCCCGGAGCCAGGCTCGTGCGGGCCACCGTCCACCGGGTGCAGCCCCGGCCGGACGGACGCCCGGGCGCCCGCGTGGTCGCCACAGACGCCGCCGGACGGCCGCTCACCCTCGACGCCCGGTACGTCTTCGACTCCAGGCCGCCCGTGCGGCCGCCGCTGGCCCGGACCACCCTCCTGCAACACTTCCGCGGCTGGTTCGTGCACACCGACCGCCCGCGCTTCGACCCCGGCACGGCCGACCTGATGGACTTCCGCCTCCCGCAGCCCGCCCACGGTCTCGCCTTCGGATACGTCCTTCCCCTGGCCCCCGACCGCGCCCTCGTGGAGTACACAGAGTTCTCCCGGCGCCCCCTGACCACCGCCGGATACGAGCACGCGCTGCACGACTACACCCGCCGCGTACTCGGTCTGGGCGCACTCACGGTGGAGGAGGCCGAGCAGGGCGTCATCCCCATGACGGACGGCCGCTTCCCCCGCCGTGCCGGTCCCGCGCACGTGCGCATCGGCACCGCCGGCGGCGCCACCCGCCCGGCCACCGGCTACGCCTTCGCCGCCATCCAGCGGCAGAGCCGGGCCATTGCCGCCACCCTCGCCCGGCAACCGACACCCGGCCGGACCGCACCCGCGCCCGCACCCCACCGCCGACGAGCGCTGGTGATGGACGCCGTCCTGCTGCGCGCCCTGGACACCGGCCGGATCGACGGCCCCCGCTTCTTCACCGACCTGTTCCGCCGCACCCCCGCCGAACAGGTCCTGCGCTTCCTCGACGGCAGGAGCACCCCCGCCGAGGAACTGCGCATCGGCCTGCGCTGCCCCGTCGGCCCGATGCTGCGCTGCGCCGTCGAACTCCCGCTGCTTCCTCGCCGGGCCCTGCCCGGCACCGGACCGGAACCCGCCCCCGACTCCTCCGAGGAGAGCCGTTGACGCCGCTCCTGCGCGACCGTGACCTCGTCCGTGCCTACGACCCCGCCGCACCGGCCTACGACCTGCTGACCGCCCCCGACCCGGGCCACCTCGGCGCCCCGCGCCGCCCGGCAGCCGCCCCGGCCGGCGCCGCCGCGGCGCACCCGCGCTCCGCCCACCCGGAGGCGCACGAGTGAGCAACACGACGCCCGCTGCCCGGCGCGGCCGCGACCGCCGGGCCGAAACGGTGCCGGCCACACCGGGCCACGCCCGCTTCGCCGGAGCCGAACCGCCCCGGGTCGCCGTCGTCGGGGGCGGCATCGCCGGCCTGGCAGCCGCCACCGCACTGGCCGAACGCGGCATCGCGGTGACCCTCCACGAACGGGAACCCGTCCTGGGCGGCCGCGTCGCAGGCTGGCCCGTCCGCCTCGCCGACGGCTCCACCGCGACCATGAGCCGCGGCTTCCACGCCTTCTTCCGCCAGTACTACAACCTGCGCGGCCTGCTACGGCGTACCGACCCGGGGCTCACCAGACTGGCAGCCATGCCCGACTACCCACTGCGCCACCGCAGCGGGGTGACCGACAGCTTCGCACGGGTACCGCGCACCCCTCCGCTCAGCGCAGCCGGCTTCGTCCTCCTCAGTCCCACCTTCGGACTGCGCGATCTGGCCGCCCTGGACGCACGGGCGGCCCTGCCGCTGCTCGACGTCCGCGTACCGGAGGTGTTCGAACGGTACGACGGCACCAGCGCCCACGACTTCCTGAAGAGGATCAACTTCCCCCACGCCGCCCGACACCTCGCCTTCGAGGTGTTCTCCCGCAGCTTCTTCACCGACCCGCGCCAGCTGTCCGCCGCCGAACTGCTGCTGATGTTCCACATCTACTTCCTCGGATCCTCCGAAGGACTGCTGTTCGACGTCCCCACCGAGCCCTACCCGAAGGGCCTGTGGCAGCCCCTCGCCGACTACCTGGGCAGGCTCGGTGTCGATCTGCGGACCGCGTCCCCCGTCGACCGGGTCCGGCCGCTGGCCGACGGCGACATCGAGGTGGTGACCCCTGGCCGGGGCGCCGAGCGCCACCAGGCCGTCGTCCTGGCCCTGGACGCCGGTGGCCTGCGGCGCCTGGTCGCCGCCTCGGAGCACCTGGGCGGCCCGCGGTGGCGCGCCGACATCGCCGCCCTGCGCACCGCGCCGCCCTTCCTGGTCTCCCGGCTCTGGCTGGACCGCCCGGTCGCCGCGCACCGGCCCGGGTTCCTCGGCACCAGCGGCTACGACGGGCTCGACAACGTCAGTGTCCTCGACCGCTGGGAGGGGGAAGCGGCCCGGTGGGCCGCCCGTACCGGTGGATCGGTGGTCGAACTGCACGCCTACGCCGTGGACGAGGACGCCGACCGCGAAGGGGTCCAGGAGCGCATGACGGCCCGGCTGCACGAGGTGTACCCGGAGACCCGCGGCGCCCGCCTCGTGGACGTGCGTCACGAATGGCGCGGCGACTGCCCGGTGTTCCCGGTCGGCGGATGGTCCCGCCGCCCCGGCGTCATCACGCCGCACCCCGCCGTCGTCCTCGCCGGGGACCTGGTCCGCACCGACCTGCCGGTCGCCCTGATGGAACGCGCCGCCACCACCGGTTTCCAGGCCGCCAACGCCCTGCTCGCCCGCTGGAGCGTGGCCGGCCAGACCCTGTGGTCCGTCCCCCGTGCCGGCCGTTGCCGCCCGCTGCGCGCCGTGGCCCGCCGGGCGGCCCGCTGACCGCGGGCCGGGCCGCTCGGTCCCGGGCACGCCCGGCCGCGAGGGGGCCGGCTTGCCCCGCGAGCCCGCCGGAGCTCAGCCGGGGAAGCGGCCGGTGCTGCGCAGAGCCCAGCGGCGCTCCGCGTAGGCCAGGTCGTCGCGCCACAGCCGCCCGGCCGTTCGGCGCACCACGGGCCGCAGGAACGGAGCGAGCACCCGGGCCACGGCGAAGCCGCGCCGCCCGGACGCGGCGACCACCGCCTCCACGACCGCGGTGCGCGGGACGGGGGAGGAGGCGGCGGTGAGCGCGGTGGCGTGGGTCTCCACCACCGACCCGGCTCCCTCACCCTCCGCGATGCGCATCACGACGGTATGGGGGCCGGGCGCGGTGAACACCGCACGCACCGGCACGACCAGCCGCCCGGCCACCCGGAACGACACGTCGACGGCGAACCCGTCCTCCCCGCCCCCGGCGACGGCGTCCGGCGCCTCCACCACCCTGAGGTCCGTGAACGCGTAGGGATGCAGCCAGGCGCCGTGCCACGGGTCCAGCCGATTGGCCACCACGTCCTCGGGCTCGCACCGGCCCCGCCCGGTGTACACCGCCGTGACGGCCCCCTCCAGGGCTGGGCGCCGCGGCACCGCCGGCCGCAGCCAGGGTTCCTCACCGCCGACGGCGTCCAGCCGCACCCAGGCCAGGACCCCGTCCTCGTACGCCGGGTAGCGCTCCCACCCGGCGGACGCGCCGCCGCCCAGCGCCAGACCGTGCCAGTGGCACACCAGCGTGCCGCCCACCACCCGGCCGTCCTTGAGCGGTGCGCCCAGGTGCGGGCAGATCCCCGAACCGGCCCGCAGCCTCCCGCCGTCGTCCCGCCAGAGCACCACCTCCGTCCCGCCCACCAGGCGCCCGCACGGACGGCCGCGGGAGGCGATGCTCCCGGCCGGGCCGACGACGTACCAGTTCCCGAACGGCCGGGCCGTCGCCCGTTCCAGGGCGGAGGCGATCAGCGCCGGCTTCGCCGCCCGCCAGGACGGCTCCTGCCGTGCCCAGGCGGGGCCCCGGCGCAGCCGCAGCGGCGAGGTCCGGTGCCGTCCGGGCGAGGCGCTCAACGCGCTGCCCTCCGGCCGTCCGGGTCCGCCGGACGGTGGGGCGGCGGGCCGGAGGGACGGCGGCCCCGCACGGCCGCCGGCACCCGGGCGGCCAGGGCGCGCGCCAGCCCCGCGGCCGTGACCGCAGCCCGTCGGCGCAGCGGCACCGCCGACCGCCGGTGCAGCACCGCGTACCCGTCCCGGGCGATCGCGTCCAGGATGCCGCCGTAGAGCACGAAGGCGGTCCCGATGCAGGGCCGGACCCTGGGCTCCAGCATCGCGATGCCCGGCTCCGCGTCCCGGTAGACGCCGCGGGCCAGCCCGGCGGCGGCGACCAGGGCGGCCCGGATGCGGGCGTCGTCACGGCCGGTGCGGCGGCTCCACTCCAGCAGCGGCCGGTCCACCCCGTGAACCGCGAGCAGGTCGCCGGGCAGGTAGACCCGGCCGCGGTCCAGGTCCTCACCCACGTCGCGCAGGAAGTTGGTCAGCTGGAACGCCACCCCGAGGGCCGCCGCGTACGGCTCGGCCTCGGCCCGGCCCGTCACCGTCCCGAGGACGGGCAGCATCTGCAGACCGATCACCGCCGCCGAACCGTGCATGTAGCGGTAGAGGTCCTGGTAGGTCGGATAGTCGGTGACGGTGAGGTCGGCGCGCATCGAGGCGAGGAAGTCGGTGAACAGCCCCGGGTCGATGCCGTACCGGCCGGCGGTGTCCGCGACCGCCCGCACCACCGGCTGGTCCGCGCCGCCGCCCCGCAGGCCCGTGGCCAGGTCCTCCTCCAGCAGTCCCAGCAGCCGGTCGCGCTCGGTGGGCGTCTCGCGCCGGTCCAGCCCGTCGACGATGTCGTCCGCCCAGCGCGCGAAGCCGTACAGGGCGTGGACGGCGCACCGGCGCTCCACCGGCAGCAGTCGAGCGGCCAGGAAGTAGGTGCGGCCGTGGCGGGCGTTGAGGTCGCGGCAGGCGGTGTACGCCGCGCGCAGGGCCGGTGCCGTGACGCCCGCGGCGTCCAGTTCACGGGCCGACATGCGCGGCTCCCGCGATCGAGGAGGACGGGAGCGGGTCCGGTGTGCCCGTCGCCGCACCGCCGCCGGCCGGGCGGGCGTCCACCGGCGCGCGGTGGCCCGGGCGTGGCGTGCCGGTGATGCGGGCGGCGGCGAGCTTCCCGCTGATCAGCACCGTGGGAACGCCGACGCCGGGGGTGGTGCCGCAGCCGGCCACCACCGCGTTCTCCAGCCCACGCACCAGGTTGCGCGGCCGGAAGGGCCCGGTCTGGGCGAAGGTGTGGGCGGCGGAGAAGGGCGTGCCCGCGGCGTGTCCCCGGGCCGCCCAGTCGGCCGGGGTCACGATGAGCTCCTCCTCGACGGCCCCGGCGATGCCGGTGAGCCCGCGCTGCTCCAGGGTGTCGATCAGGTGGTCGCGGTACTGCGGCGCCAGGTCACCCCAGGCCGCGGCGTCCGGGCCGACGACGGTGTTGGGTGCCGGCGCCAGGACGTAGTGCGTGTGCCGGCCTGCCGGGGCCAGCGACGGGTCGGTGCTCGTCGCACGGGTGACCAGCAGTGACGGATCCGTCATTACACGGCCGGTGCGGGTGAGTTCGTCGAAGGTCTGGCTCCAGGCGTGGCCGAAGGACAGGGTGTGGTGCGCCAGCTGGGGCCAGGTGCGGTCCGTGCCCAGGTGGAGGACGACCGCCGAGGGAGAGAAGCGCAGCGGCACCGCCCGGCGCGGGGCCCGCCCCAGCAGCCGGTACGTCACGGGCAGGTCGGGCGTGAGCACGACCGCGTCGCACGGGATGCGCTCGCGGTCCGTGACGACGGCCGTCACCCGGTGCCCCGACCGTTCCAGGCACACCACCGTGCTCCCGTACCGGAATCCGGCGCCCGCCGCCGCGGCCGCGGCGGCCATCGCGCGGGGGAGGGCGTGCATGCCGCCGCGGGGGAACCACACTCCGGCCACGGTGTCCATGTAGGCGATGACCGCGTAAGCGGCCAGCGCCCGGCCCGGAGCCACCCCGGCGTAGAGGGACTGGAAGGAGAAGACCCGGCGCAGCCGCTCGTCGCGCAGGTGGCGTCCGATCCGCGGGGCGAGCCGGCCGAACCCGCCCAGCGCCGCGAGGCGGGCCAGGTCCGGGTTGAGCAGTTGCCAGGGAGAGTCGAAGTTGGTGTCGATGAAGCGCCGCATCTGCACCTGGTAGAGCCGGGTGAGCCAGTGGCGCAGCTCCCGGTAGCCCGCCGCCTCCCGCGGCCCGGCGAAGCGCTCCACCTCGGCCTCCATCGTCTGCGCGTCCGTGTGCACGTCCAAGGCGCTGCCGTCCGCGAAGCGGGCCCGGTAAGCCGGTTGCAGCGGCAGCAGTTCGACGTGCTCACGCAGCGAGGTGCCGACGGCCCGGAACGCCTCGTCGGCCAGGTGCGGCATGGTCAGCACGGTGGGCCCGGTGTCGAAGAGGTAGCCGCCGCGGCGGATGCGCCCGGCCCGGCCGCCGGGCGCATCGTCCCGCTCGACCACGGTGACGCTCCGTCCCGCCCCGATCAGATGACAGGCTGCAGCCAGCCCGGCCAGGCCGGCTCCCACGACGACGACGTGATCGGCCGCCGGCGCGGCGGGGCTCATGCGCCGCCCTCTTCACCGCGGAACGGACCACGCGCCAACCCCGCCGCCGCTCTCAGCAGGGCCGCCAGCCGTTCGGCGCCCGGAGCGTGTGGCCGGGCCCTCTCCAAGTGCTCCAGGCTGCGCTCGGACAGGCGCTCGATCCGGGCCTGGACCGCCGCCCGGGCCCCGGTGGCGACCAGTACCCGCCGGACCTCCGCCAGGCCGCCGTCGTCCAGGTCCGGATCGCCCAGGCAGCGGCCGAGCACCTCCAAGGACGCGCTGTCGCGGCGAGCGACGGCCCGGGCGTGCGCCACCGCGACCAGGAACGTGGGTTTGCCCGCCCGCACGTCGTCACCGCAGGGCTTGCCGGTGTCCGCCGGATCCCCGAAGAGCCCGTCGAGGTCGTCCCTGAGCTGGAAGGCGATGCCCGCGCAACGGCCCGCCCGGCGCAGGGCCCCCGTCTGCTGCCGGCCGGCACCGGCCAGCACGGCACCCAGGTGGATCGGCCGTTCCACCGAGTACATCGCGCTCTTCAGGCACGCGGTTCGCATCGCCCGCCCCGGCGAACGGGAGCGGGTCACCTGACCGTGCACGTCCAGGTACTGACCGGCCACCAGCTCCAGTCGAAGGTTCGACCAGATGTCCCGCACCTGCTCGCTCCGGTGCGGGCGCACTTGCGCCAGCGCCGTGAAGGCGAGGTCGTCGGCCCAGACGAGAGCGAGATCCCCGGCCAGGACGCCCGCGCACGCCCCCAGGTCCGCCGCCGGCCGGGCACCGGCACCACGTGCGTACTGGGCGGCCACGTCCGCGTGGAGGGCCCGTCCGCCCCGGCGCCTGGCGGAGCCGTCCATGACGTCGTCCTGAACGAGCGCGCAGGTCTGCAACAGCTCCACCGCGGCGGCAGCGGTCAGCGCCGCGCCGCCCGGCACGTCCCCGGAGCGGCAGGCGCGCATCGCCCACCAGAGGAACTGCGCCCGGGTTCGCTTGCCACCGCGCCGGGTGAACTCCGCCACCCGGCGGGCGATGTCGGCGGCGAACGTCCCGTCGGTGGCAGCAGCCCGCACGACCCACCGGTCGAAGTGTTCGTCGAGCACCCGGCCGACCGCGCCCGGCACGTCGAGGTCCACCCCCTCCATCGAGAACAGGGGCCCCGCAGCGGGTGCCGGCCGGGGCCGGCCGGGCGAGGAGGTTGGCGCCGCCGGCGAGGACGGACAGGACATCGGGCTCGCTTTCCACGTCACGTTCCGGGGCCGAGCACATGCGGGCCCCGGGCCGCCGCGCGGCCACGACGGCAGCGGGCCCTGTCCGTCTATCCCGGATCCCGGCGCGCCAGTCGTCCGCGGCGCACGATTCCTCCACTTCGGTGCCCGAAGGCCCTCTAGTGGCACAAGCCGTGCCCGGGTGCTTCGTCTGAGCAAGGCTCCAAGAGCGTCGGCGATCTCGTGTCCCGCGCCGGCAGGCATGACCCAAAAAACAGCGTGCGCGGAGCACGCAATCTGTAGTACGGTGCATATGCGTGTTCAAGGCACGCACATCTGTCGAAACGCGAACCCCGAGGGACCGTCATGACCAACGCCAGCACCCGTACCGACGCCCGCTCCGCCCTGACCGACCTGCTCCTCACCCCGGGCCTCGACCTCGACGAGGCCGCCGACCGGCACTTCGCCCCCGACTACCGCCAGCGCACCGACGGAGAGTGGGCGGACCGCACCGAGTTCCTGGCCCACATCGCCCACCTGCGCACGGTCGTGGCCGGCGGCTCGGTCGAGGTGCACGACGAACTCTCGTCCGGTGACCGCTACGCCGACCGCCACACGATGGAGGTCATCAAGGCCGACGGCTCCACCGTCCGCATGGAGGTCTACCTCTTCGCCGAGTTCGCCCCCGACGGCCGCTTCCGCCGCATCGAGGAGACCACCCTCATGCTCGAAGGCGCCGACGCCGACCGGAACCTCGGCAGCGCCCGCTGAGCCGCACTGCCCACCTGACGCCACGAGGCGCGCCGCCCTGTCCCAGCACATCGGCGCGCCTCCGCCACCGCGCATCGTCCCAAGAGTGAGAGGAAGTGCTTGTCATGCTCGACGTGCTCATCGCCGGGGCCGGCCCGGTGGGGCTCTGGCTCGCCGCGGAGTTGCGCCTGCACGGGGTGGAGGTGACCGTCGTGGAACGCCGGGCGGCACCGGACGGACGGTCGCGCGCGGTCGGCATGCAGGCCGGCACGCTGGACACCTTCGCCACCCGCGGCCTCGCGGAGCGGTTCATCGAACGCGGTACGCCGGTGTCGACCGGCCACTTCGGCGCGGCGACCACCCGGCTGGACTTCTCCACGGTCGGGGCGGTGCACCCGTTCATGCTGGCGCTCGGCCAGTCCGTCACCGAACAGCTCCTGGAGGAGCACGCGGTCGCCGTGGGCGCCCGGGTGCTTCGCGGGGAGGAGGCCGTCTCGCTCGCCCAGGGGCCGGACGCCGTCGAGGTGGTGATCCGGGCCGGCGGCACCCACCGGACCGTACGGGCCCGCTGGGTGGTGGGCTGCGACGGCACCCGCAGCGCGGTGCGCCGGGCGGCCGGCATCGACTTCCCCGGCCAGGACACCACCATGACCGGGTGGCTCGCCGACGTCGAACTCGACGATCCGCCCACCGCGCCGCTCGCCGCCGCCGGGCCGGCCGGTTCGTTCCTGGTGGCCCCGATCGGCGACGGCGTCCACCGGCTGGCGGGCCTGTCCACGGCCACCGTGCACCACGGCACCGGCGAAGCGCTGACGCTGGAGGAGGTGCGCGAGCAGGCCCGCACGCTACTGGGACGGGACCTGGGCATCCGCAACCCCCAGTGGCTGTCGCGCTACGGCAACGCCACCCGGCAGGCAGCGCGGTACCGGGCCGGACGGGTGCTGCTGGCCGGGGACGCGGCGCACATGTTCTTCCCCGCGGGTGGGCAGGGCATGAACCTCGGCATCCAGGACGCCACCAACCTGGGCTGGAAGCTGGCCGCCACCCTCCAGGGCCGGGCACCCGACGGACTGCTCGACAGCTACGACACGGAGCGTCGGCCGGCCGCCCGCGCCGTCATCGACAACACCCGCGCTCAACTCGCCCTGTTCGCCGCGGCGAGCCCGGAACAGATCGCGCTGCGCGAGGTCTGGTCCGCCGCGCTGGCCGAACCGCAGACCAACCGCCAGTGGGCCCGCAGGATCGCCGGCTTCGACGACCCGCTCCCCGCCGGCACCGCACCCGACGCGCACCCGCTGAGTGGCACGCGACTGGCCGGCCTCGTCCTGGACGCGGCTGGCGCACCCACCGCCCACCCGCTGATGCACCACGGCCGACCGCTGCTGCTCGACCTCGGCGGGACGCGGACGCCGTGTTCCGCGCCCGGCCTGGACCAGCACACGGTAGCCGTCAATACCGAGGACTCACATCCGGTCTGGGGGGACGTCACCGCAGTCCTGATCCGGTCGGACGCCCGGATCGCCTGGGCCAGCACCGACACCGACCCGCAGCGCCGGGCCGCGCACTGCCGCGCGGCCCTGCGCACCCTGTGCCGCTGAACGCCGCTCGGTGAGCCCAGCCGCCGGCTGACCCGCGCGCGGTCGAGTGGCAGCGCATGCACGCCGTCGCCGCCGTGTTTCACGTCGAGCACGGCCGCCCCGACCCCACCGACAAGGCGAAGCACGGCGAGCTGATCTCCTGGCTCACCCGCCAGCGCCACCTGAACGGCCAGGGCCTGCTCGACCCTGCCCGGGTCAGCGGGCCGGATGCGCTCGGGATGATCTGGTCGAAGAACACAACGCCTGGGAGCGCGGCCACGCCCAAAACCGTGATCACCCGGGTGTTGAACGGCGGCCTGCTGGGATGACGGCACCGGGCTGACGATGGTCCGGTCGTCGTCAGCGCGCGACGGCAACGACGCGCCGGCCGTGCTGCCCCGAACGCGCCGGTCGCCTTGAGGCCGCAAGGTCTGGCTCGCGGCCCGCACCCGTTCGGGCGGGGTCAGCGGTTGGGGTGCCATTCGGCGAGGAGGACGGCGGCGTCGTCCCGTAGGTGCTGGTTCTGGTGCAGGAGGATCTGCTGGATCAGGCGGCGTAGCGCCTCGGGCGCGGGGAGGCCGTCGGCCATGGCCCGCACGATGGTGTGGGTCAGGCGCTCTTCGCCGAACAGTTCGCCGTCGGCGGAGCGGGCCTCGGTGACGCCGTCGGTGAACAGCAGCACGCGGTCGTGGGGTTGGAGCTGGAGGGTGTGGACCTGCGGTGGGGAGTAGGAGCCGCCCACGCCCAATGGCAGGTGCGGGGTGCGTTGGAGTGCGCCGGGCACGACGTGGTGGTCGCGGATCAGCAGCGGTGCCGGGTGGCCGCAGTTGATCCAGTCGAGGCGGCCGGTGACGGTGTCGAGGTCGGCGATGACGCAGGTCAGCAGGCGTTCGGGGATCCAGCGGGCCAGGGTTTGGTCGATCCTGTCGGCGATGTCGGTCAGGCTGCCGCCCGCGTGCCGGGTGGAGCGGCATGCCGCCAGCGCCACGGCGCTGCAGCCGCCGGAGGCCAGGTCGTGGCCCATGGCGTCGAGCAGGGTCAGGTGCAGGCGGCTGCCGGCCAGGCTGTGGTCGAAGGCGTCGCCGGCGACCTCGTAGGCCGGCTCCAGCAGGGCGGTGGAGGTCACCGCAGACGTCCCGATCGTGCGCGGTGGCACGAACGCCCACAGCAGTTCCGCCTGCAGTGTCATCGGCCGGGTGCGCATCGTCTGGGCCAGGACGTCGCTGTAGGGCTGCTTGGTTGCCACGATCATGGCGGCCAGTGAGGCGAGAGCGGTGCATCGCTCCAGCAGCGGCTCGTCGAGGACAGGCGCGGCCACCTGTAGAACACCGACGCGGCCGATACCGTCCACCAGGGGAAGCCATCCCACCCGGTCTGCACGGGCGCGGGCCGCGGCGAGCTGCACCGCCTGCGTGCGGTACGCACGCCCGGCGAGCGAGGTGTCAACGGACAGCTTCTCCAGCTCCACGGGTGCGCCGGCGGCGATTCCCGGTGCCTGGGCCGGGGTGGGCAGGGCGACCAGGTGGTGCTGCTGCACGTCCGCGAGGTAGATCCGTGCCTGGGACAGCCCCAGGCGGCGCCCGGCGTCCTCCACCAGCTCGGGGATCTCACGGGGGGCAAGGCGGTGGCAGGCGGCCAGCACGTGGGCGAGGACCTCCCCGAGACCGTCCTGGACTGACACGAGCGCTGCCCCTTCCCCGTCCGCGCCGGACGGCTCCGGCGATCTCCTCATCATCACGCCACCCAGCTGACGGCGACTCAACGGCGCGCTGCGTCAGCCGCGGACCATAGCCGTGTCGGCGCCCTCGCTCCGAAGCACACCGCCGGTGGTGCCCGCGCTTGGGGGGGAGTGCTGCGGCCAACCGGCGCAGGCGGGACGGGTGACGGGTGGCCGAACCGAACCCCCGACTGAACAGCCGCACAGCCTCCTCGTCGGCGCAGCGGCGGTCGGCCAGGCCGCCGGGCGGGCGGGCGCCTGGAGGACCGCTGGCGGAACTCCCCGTGCGCCTCGGGAGCTTTGGGCTCGCTCTCACGTGGAAGGCGCGGATCGACGATGCTCGACTGGTCACCAGGTTCGCCGAGATGGAGAAGGCTTCTTCCGGTGCCAGGATCGGCACCCTGGAGCTACTGGCCCTGTTTCGCCGCCATGGTGGCCGCCGTCTCGGCGCCCGGGGCCCGGCGCCCCCGGCGCCCCCGGCGTCCTGGGCGCTCCTGGGCCCCTTCCTGGGTGTGACCTGTTGGCAGTTTGACCGCACCCCGGGCCAGTGGCAGCTTGGAGGGTCTGCACGATCTCGCGCCCGGGCGGTGACTTGAAGGTGCTGATCGGCTGTGCGTGACTGGGAGAGGGTGACGGCGGGCCGACCGACATCGAGGTGCTCCGGATGGGTTTCATCGGCACAGTGGGGCTGGTGCTCCACCCTGAGCGCACGTGCGCGCCCACCGTGGACGCGGTCGTCCGGTGGAGCCGGGCCCGGGGCGCGAAGGTCCTGGGGCTGGCGGCGGAGGTGGCACGGATCGGCTGCGAGGCCGTACCGGTCGAGGCCGACGAGATGGCCGCGAGCGCAGACCTGGTGATCAGCCTCGGCGGAGACGGCACGATGCTGCGCGCGATGCGGCTCGTGGTCGGTGGCCACGCGCCCGTACTGGGGGTCAACGTCGGACGGCTGGGGTTCCTCGCCGAGGTCGACATACCGGAGCTTCCCGCCGCACTCGACGCCGTCGACGACCACCGGTTCACCGTGGAAGCCCGCTCCGGCGTCCACGCCCGGTTCGGCGATGTCGGGGAGACGGCACTCAACGACGTGGTGCTCCTGCGCAGCCCCGGGCACAGGTCCGCAGCCGTCGCGGTGGTGGTCCAGAACCAGCCCTTCGTGGCCTACACCGCAGACGCGGTCGTCGTTGCCACGCCGACCGGTTCCACCGCCTACAGCTTCTCCGCCGGCGGCCCGATCGTCTCTCCGAACGCCGAGGGGCTGCTGGTGACGCCCGTAGCTCCACACGCCGCGTTCAACCGGTCCGTCTTCCTTTCCAGCGGGGAGGTGCTCGCCCTGGAGGTCCAGCCGCGCAGCGGTGATCTCGCCGTCGAGGCCGACGGCCTCCTGGTCGGCCACGTCTCGCCGGGCGACGTCGTCGAGGTGACGATGCTGCCCGGCGCGGCACGCGTCGTACGACTCGGCCGCACCACCTTCTACCAACGGGCCCAGCGCAAACTGCGACTCACCGGCTCGGCGGAACTCGGCTGACCTGGGTCTGGTGGCGGTTCGCGGTCCGCGGCTGCGGGTTACGGGTCCGACGGGCGGCGCCGGCGGGCGGCGTTCCCGTCGGCCCGCCGCCAGGTGGCCGAGGCGCGGGCCGGCCCGCCGCGGTCAGGAGTGCCAGGTGTACTGCATCCGAACGGAGTACACCTCGCCCGGCAGCTCCACCGCCCCGCCTCGGGCAGTGGCCGGGCCAGGAGCACGGAGCGCGATGGCGGACGGGCGACGGGGCCGCCACGCCGCGCGGGCTCCGGGCGGCCGGTGACGCGGACGCGGGTCGGCAGCGACACGCTGGACCCGCTCGTCCTGGCCCGCGGCTCGTGACGGGTTCCGTTCTCCCGTACCCCGCTTCCGTCCGGGTGCGGGAACCTCGAACCCCGGCAGAATCGATGTGTGTGCGGGGGGCTGCCTATGTGAGAGGACCATGTCATGCCCGACTTCCACCCGAAGCACGATCACGTGATCGTCAAGCCGATCGGGGACTCGACCCCGCAGGACCCGGAGAGGTGGAAGGGCGAGGTGGTGGCGGTGGGGCCCGGCCGGCAGCTGGAGAGCGGCAAGCCGCACCCGGTGGACGTCAAGGTCGGTCAGAAGATCCTCTTCCACAGGCTCTCCGGATCGGAGATCGAGGTGGAGGGGCAGGAGTACGTCGAGCTTCCCGAGGACGAGGTCCTCGCGCTCGTCGCGGAGTAGGGACCGGGCGCCGGGCGAACTCCGGCACCCGACGTCCTCGATCCCGACAGCCCCAGGTCCCGAGCCCTTGGAGGTTCCCGCCATGATCGAGCAGTCACCCGCCCGGATCGGCGTCACCGGACTGGCGGTGATGGGCCGCAACCTGGCCAGGAACTTCGCCCGCCACGGATACCGCGTGGCTGTGCACAACCGCACGCAGGCGCGGACCACGGCGCTGCTGGAGGAGTTCGGGCATGAGGGCGAGTTCGTGGCCGCCGGGACCACGGAGGAGTTCGTCGCGGCCCTGGAACGCCCCCGTCTGATCGTGATCATGGTCAAGGCCGGGGCGCCGACCGACGCGGTCATCAAGGAGCTGGTGCCGCTGCTCGACGAGGGCGACGTGGTGGTGGACGGCGGGAACGCGCACTTCCTCGACACCAGGAGGCGGGAGGCGGCCCTACGGGAACACGGACTGCACTTCGTGGGAAGCGGGATCTCCGGTGGTGAGCAGGGCGCGCTGGAGGGGCCGAGCATCATGCCCGGCGGTACACCGGAGGCCTACCGGGTCCTGGGGCCGTTGCTGGAGGACATCGCGGCCAAGGTCGACGGCAAGCCCTGCTGCACCCATGTCGGACCGGACGGCGCCGGTCACTTCGTCAAGATGGTCCACAACGGGATCGAGTACGCCGACATGCAGCTCATCGCCGAGGCGTACGACCTGCTGCGGCACGGGGCGGGACTGCAGCCCGACGCAATCGCCGAGGTCTTCCGGACCTGGAACGCCGGGCGCCTGGAGTCCTACCTGGTCGAGATCACCGCCGAGGTCCTCGCCCACACCGATGCGGCGACCGGGAAGCCCTTCGTCGACGTCGCGCTGGACCAGGCCGAGCAGAAGGGCACCGGCCGCTGGACGGTCCAGAGCGCGCTGGAGCTCGGCGTGCCCGTGAGCGGGATCGCCGAGGCGGTCTTCGCCCGGGCGCTGTCCGGCAGCGTGCCGCTCCGGCAGGCCGGACGGGGGCTGCCCGGTCCCACCGAGACGTGGCTCGACAGCGCGGCAGCGGACCGGTTCGCGGCCGACGTGGAGCAGGCTCTGTACGCCTCCAAGATGGTGGCCTACGCCCAGGGCTTCAACCAGATCCAGGCCGGCAGCGCGGAGTATTCCTGGCAGATCGACCCCGGTGAGATGGCCGCGATCTGGCGCGGCGGTTGCATCATCAGGGCTCGGTTCCTGGACCGGATCCGGGCCGCGTACGAGGCGGACCGGGAGCGTCCCACGCTGCTGACCGACGCGCACTTCCGGGAGGCGCTGGGCTCCGCGCAGTCGGCTTGGCGACGGGTCGTCTCGGTGGCGGCCCAACTGGGGGTGCCCGCGCCCGGCTTCGCAACCGCGCTCGCCTACTACGACGCCCTCCGGGCGGAGCGTCTTCCAGCCGCACTGGTGCAGGGACAGCGGGACTTCTTCGGCGCGCACACCTACCGCCGGGTCGACCGGGACGGGGCCTTCCACACCCGCTGGGAAGTCGATGGCCGCCCGGAGGAAGAGCGCTGATACCATCAACCACCCTACGAACAAAGGCGTTTCACCGGTCCCACGCAGGCCGGAGAGCGGCCTCCACCGGCCGGTCGCCCCTGTTCCGAGTCGCTTCACACCGCGGGGCGCAGGTGGTCCGGGCCGCACGAGCCCGGTTGTCGGGTGGGACCGAACCCTTCCGCGACGGCGGTCCGTTCCGGGCCGGGGCGTGGGGTCGCATCGTTGGACGTCCAGGGCGGCGGGGTGACGGCTGTCTCGGCTGCCTGTAGAAGGGGGCTCTGGGAAACCCAGGTTGTTCCGGGCCTGGTTGGCCCGAAGGCTGGTGGCGAGGCTGTGGTCATGACCGACAGCAACAGCGATGTGACCAGCTTCCACAACCGTGTCGTCCTGATCACCGGCGGAACCAGCGGGATGGGCTTGGCCACCGCGCGTCTGCTCCTGGAAGCCGGCGCCGATATCGTCATTACCGGCCGCGATGATGCCCGCCTCGACCGCGCGGCCGAACAACTGGACAAGGTGTCCGACCACGGTGCCCGGCTGTTCACCGTCCGGGCCGACTCCGCCAGCCTCACCGATCTCGACCGCTTGGCCGCCCTGATCCGTGAGCGCCACGGACGACTGGACGGGGTGTTCGCCAATGCCGGGGTCGGAGTGTTCCAGCGCAGTGGCGAGGTCACTGAGCAGGACTTCGACCTCAGCGTCGACGTCAACTTCAAGGGGGTGTTCTTCACGGTCCAGAAGGTTCTACCGCTGGTCAGGGCGGCGGGTGGCGGATCCATCGTGATCAATGCCTCGTGGACACTGCACCGGGGCCTGGGCGTCGCACCGGTGTACGCGGCCACCAAGGCCGCCGTCCACAATCTGGCCCGCACGCTGGGCAGTGATCTCGCCGGGCGTGGTATCCGGGTCAACTCGATCAGCCCGGGCTACATCGTGACCGAGATGTTCGATGCCGCCAACCCGGACCCTGCCTCGCACGATGCCATCCGCTCCCAGGTGCCGCTGGGGCGGCTGGGCCAGGCCCAGGACGTTGCCGAGACCGTGGCCTTCCTTCTCTCCCCGCGGTCGTCGTACATCACCGCCCAGGACATCGCCGTCGACGGGGGCCTGGTGACCGCCGTCCCCGCCCCCTGACGCTGGGTGGTAGCTGCCTGGCCCCGACAGGGCCAGGCAGCCGCCCGTCACGACCGGCCACAATCGTCGTATGAGCACAGCGATCAACCTGGGCGAGTTCCTCCGCACCCGCCGCTCCCTCCTGCACCCCGAGGACGTTGCCCTGCCGGACTTCGGAGGCCAGCGCCGGGTCGCGGGCCTGCGCCGCGAGGAGATCGCGCAGCTCGCCGGAGTGAGCGTCGACTACTACACCCGGATGGAACAGGGCCGCGTGCCCAACCCCTCAGGCGCGGTACTCGACGCCCTCGCCCGCGCACTTCGGCTGGACGGCGATGCCACGCGGCACCTGCACCGCCTTGCCCGACCGCAGTCCGCCGCCCGGCACGTTCCCCGGCACGAGGCCCGGCCGCAACGCGTGCGCCCCATGCTCCAGCGGTTGCTGGACGATCTGGTGGACATGCCGGCGATGGTGATGGGCCGGCGCATGGACGTACTGGCCTGGAACACGGCAGCGGTCGCTCTCTTCGGCGACTTCGCGGCCCTGGACCGAGCCGAGCGCAACATCGCCCGGATCACCTTCCTCGACGAGACGTCCCGGGAACTGTATGCGGACTGGACCTCGTGCGCCCGCGAGAACGTGGCCTACCTCCACCTGGACGCGGGACGGCACCCCGAGGACCCTCAGTTGGCGAGCCTGATCGGCGAACTGTCGATGAAGAGCGAGGACTTCCGTCGCTGGTGGGCCGAGCACCCGGTGCAGGACAAGACCTCGGGGACCAAGCGATTCCGCCATCCGGTGGTCGGCGATCTGGAACTGGCCTACGAGACCCTGCGCGCAGCGGACGACCCTGATCAGGCCTTGATCACGTATGCCGCCGAGCCGGGCAGCCCATCGCACGACGGCCTGCGGATGCTGCTGGCCTGGGCCGGCATGGCGGTGCATCCATAGGGGTCCGTGGTGGAGCAGAGGAATCCCTCGAAGCCGGGCGGCTGCCCCGACTCAGGACCGGGCGCTGCTGTGGTGTGTAGGTGTGCAGCTCGTCGCTGATGCTGACCGTCCCGTACCGGTCGGCGAACGCCCGGTAGTCCTCGGGCAGTTGGAAACCGAGCGCCTTGGGCCCCTGCTCCCACGGGACCGGGACCACTTCGTCCGCGGGCGGCAGTCCGATCACCGCGCCGAGCCGGTCGCGCGGGGCCAGGATCCGGTGGCCCCGCGCGATCGACTACCGGGAGAAGTAGGTCTTGACGCTCACGGCTGGTCCACCTGAGTACTTCTGGACGGCCGCCCTTGCGTCTCCCAACACAGTCACAGAAGCAGTCCCCGCGGCAGGAACTGTGGTCAATTCACCGATCGGCACTACTTCAATCGCCTGCTGGGACGCTCCGGGTGGTGGCTGGTCGTAGACCAGATAGACGACGCGGACCGACACGGCCGTCTTGTTCGGGTTTTTCAGGATGACCTGGTCGAATGCATCAAATTTGGTCAGCGGCTGACCTGTGGAGTCCGCCGGTTGCGCCTCGACCGGGGATGCGCTCGCCAGAAGGTCTGCTGCGGCAGTTACTTTGACGCTCACTTTGACGTCGGCGACCTGTCTGGCGTCAGCCCCATGGAAGGCCAGAACGTCGTAGCCCCCACCGGGCTGGACGACGAGACTGCCTCGGTCGCTCCCGTACGCCGTGGTGACCTGCACGTCGGGCAGATCCTTGCCGCTGCTGTCCACCGCTGTGATCGTCAGGGTGGGCACCACGCTGGTCTGCCCATTGTTGTTGATAGCGAGAGTCTGGTCGATGTACTCCTGCTTGCCCAGCGCGTGATATCTGAAGGACAGCGATGCGGCTGCCGGGCCTGTTGCAGGGGTATGTGTGGCTGGTGTCGAGACCGTCGGTGCCGTGTTGGCTGTGGCGCCTCCGGATATGGATGGCCCCTTCGCGGGCGTCGTAGAGGCACCACTCGGGTCGCAGCCGGCCAGCGCGGCGACACCGAGGACGATGCCCACAACCGTCCGGATGCGGAGGGTGGGAGTCCCCCGCCAGTTCCGAACGAAAGATCGATCATTCCTTGGCATCGCCGGAGACTAGCGCAGGCGGAGGACACAGGGGGCGACGGACTCTGTTCCTCGTTCCCGACTCAGGTGGCGGGGCGGCCAGCCGGCCTCGGGAAGTTGCCCGCCCCGGACGGCGGAAGCGACTGGCTCCGCTACTGCCGCCCGCTCCCGAACGACGCCACTGCCATCCCGGGCGACTGCGGCTTCCGGACCGAGCGGCCCTGGCCGGCATCATCTACCTACTGCGCACACGATTGCCGACGGCGGGTTCATGGCGTTGGCCTTGTGCTCCGGGGATTGGGCCGATCAGCCGTGTGGCCGGACACGCCCCACGGGCTCGGTGGCCACACCGGGTCGTGCTCAACAGGCCGGCGGACCGTTGCGACGAGTCGTCGCAATGCGGCGTGGGCGGGCGGGCCCCAGGTGACCTTGCCGCCGGGGCGCCCATGGATGCCGGCCTCACCGATGAGGATGCCGCTGAGGGCGCGCAGCACCGCCCAGCCACGGGCGCGGCGCAGGGCCGTGATGTCCGGGGACGGCTGGTAGGCCCCGAAGAAGCGGTCGGCGGCGCCGTCCGGCAGCAGTATCCACGCGGCGGCGAGGTCGCAGGCCGGATCGCCCGTGCAGAGGTCGCCGAAGTCGATCACGCCGCAGAAGGTGCCGTTGGTGGTGAGGATGTTGGCCGGATGCAGGTCGCCGTGGAGCCAGAGTGCCGGGCCTGTCCAGTCGGGTGCGGCAACGGCGTCTTCCCAGACGGCGCGGACGGCGTCCGGGTCGGGGATCAGCCCCATGTCGGTGGCCGAGGCGAGCTGCTCGGCGAAGCCTTCGGCGTGGTCGGCCAGCGGCCCCCCGCGGCCACGGCCGCTGGGGGCCGCTGGGGGAGCGGGTCGGTGAAGAGCCGTCAGGAAGGCGGCCAAGCTGTCGGCCGCGTTCGCAGCACGCGTGGCAGGGACGCGGTCGGCGGGCTCGCCCGGCACCCAGGTGGTGACGATCCAGGGCCGCGGAAACCGCTCGGAGGGCTCGCCGAGACGCTGCGGAACGGGGACCGGCAGCGGAAGGTGCGGGGCGAGAACGGGCAGCCAGGCGTGCTCCTTGCGCAGCAGCGCATCGGCGGACTGTGTCGCCCAGGGCATTCGTACGGCGAGGTCGTCGCCGAGCCGCCACAGCTGGTTGTCCCAACCATGCGCGCCGAGCCTCACCGGGCGATCGGCCAGGTCGGGATGCTGGTCACGCAACAGGTGGCGGACCAACTCTGCTGTGACCTCGATCCGGGTGGTCATGCGGAGCAACGGTAGTCGGGCAGCGGTCCGCCCGTGGAGTGGCTGGGGTGATGTCGCCGATCCGCAGGGTTCCGCGCGGCGCGGTCTTCCGTCCTGCTCGGCGGAGCGCTTCGTCGCCGACGGGTGGCTGTGGTTCCCTCCCGTTACTTCGGGTACGTTGCCAGTTCGAACACACCATCAGGGGCAGCGTTGACGGATTCGTCGTTGGACTTGGCCGACCGGTTGGCCAGTGCCGTGATCGCCGGGGACACCGACACGGTGCGGGCATGCCTGGAACAGGGGGCAGCGCCGGACACCCTGGACCCTGACGGACTGCCTTTGCTCTGCACCGCCGTGGCCAGGTTCGACCACCTCACCGCCGAGGTTCTGGTCGACGGGGGCGCCGACCAGGACCGCGAGCTTGCGGACGGCAGCACTCCCTTGCTGAGGGCGGTCGACACCGGCTCCCCTGCGCTGGTCTCCACGGTGCTCGGAAAAGAGCCTCGGCTTCGCCTGCCCGAGGCTTCCCAGCGGGAACTGCTGGACCTGGCCCGGCACTGGTACGAGACGGGCGTGGTCGAAGAACTGCGCAGGCGGACCGGAGCCGCAGAACCGGCTGTCAAACGCCAGGTCGACGACCCTGACGGCGACACGATCGACGAGTTCTCCCTCGGTGGGCACACCGTACGGAACGGCCACGGGGCCGTCCTCACCCACCTCGAGTGGGCGTTCGGCGTGTTCCCGTCCCTCGACGAAGTGATGGCACGCGCCGTTCCGCACTCGCAGGACGGGGACAGCGACTGGTTCGCGGCCGCCTACCACCTGGGCCAGCGCCGCGGCCCGCGCATTTGGTCCGAGCTCACCTCGCTCCGGCAGCACCCCGACCCCGTGTACCGCCGCTTCCTCGCGCAAGTCATCTGGTACCGGAACTTCTGCGTGTCGGTGGACCGCGCACCGGACGTCGCCCAGGACGTCGACTTCCTGGCCTCCTGGGCACAGGAGGAGTCAGACGGGCAGGTCCTCGCCGCCGTCCTGGACATCTACGCCGGCCACGGGCATCCGGAGCAGGAGGCCATCGGCCTGCGGTACACCGGCCATCCGGATCCGAGCGTACGCAGCGAGGCCGTGTTCTGTGTGAGCCGGGAACGGGCCGCCCGCAGCGACGCGGCCACATCGGCACTGCTCGGCCTCGTCCACGATCCCGAGTCCCAGGTCCGGGCCTGCGTCGCCCAGACGCTCGCCCCGCGGTTCACTCCCGACAACCGACTCGAACCGGTGGTTCGGGACGCCCTGCTCCTGCTGGTTCGTGACGGCACCCTCCTGGTACGGCGTCACGCCGCAGAGTCCCTCTCCGGCTACGACGACCGCAGCGTCCCCGTCCTGGACGCCTTCCTCGCGCTCCTCGACGAGGAGGACAAGGACCTGCGTCTGGAGGCGGCCTGGGCACTCGCCCGCCGCGACCACCCGCGAACCGAGGAGGCGTACGAGCGGGTCGGACCGCTCGACGCGTTCTCGGAGCACGACCACCGGACTTCAGGCCTCTGGCACTACCGCGCGCGCAATCGGAGCGACCAGGTCTGACAGGCCGCCGCCGTGCACGTCTTCGGCATGGTCGGCGGTTTCACAGTCCACACCACGTGCTCGGTGCTCTGGCGGTTGGTCACCTCGGCGGTTTCGCGGCACGCTCGGGGTAGGCCGCGCCGACGTACCGCGTGGCGGTCGCATGGGTGATCCCGAAGAGCCGCATGAGCTTGAGGGATCACCGGTGGCGAAGGATTCGTCGAGCTCGTGGGCCTGACGTATCTGCTGGCCCTGTCCTTGCCCGCAACGGACGGCCCACGCAACGCCGTGAGCTCACTGCCCCGGGCCTTGGCCGCGGTGCTCGTGTCGCCGGGGCACTGCGGTCGTTGAGCACCGCGCGGGCGTTCCCACCAGGACGCGCCCGCCGGTGCCCTGCACTGCCCGGTACGTACACCCCCCACGGCACCGGGCCTGTATGGCACCGCTGCCAGGGTCGGCCGGCTGGACGGGCCGGCCGACCCTGGCAGGTAAGGACATCTCCGAAGTCCCGCGCGATCACCGGCGCCACGGGCCTTCTGGACGCTAGCCAACCCGACTGCGGTGGTCAGGAGCGATCGAACAGAGTGACTGCGCTCTGCGGTGCTTCCTCGCCGAAGAAGATCTCCAGGTTCTGCGCCGAGCGGCTGGCGGCGTCGCCACTACGCAGGAACAGCCGCTCTTCGTAGGCGGTGAGCGCGACCTCGACGTCGGGTTGCTCAACCAGCTTGCTCGCCAGGTCCGCGCCGTCGTACATGGCGAGGTTCGCACCCTCGCCGGCGAAGGGCGACATCAGATGCGCGGCGTCGCCGACGAGCGTCACACCGGGCACCCTGTCCCACTTGAGCCCGACGGGCAGGACGTAGATGGGTCGGAGCCACGGTTCCACGTCGCTCTGTGTCACGAAGGCGGTGAGCAGCGGCGACCAGCCATCGAACTCGCCGGCAAGTTGGCGGAGGCCAGCGGACGGGTCGCCGAAGTCGATCGACCTCATCCACTCCTCGGGCTTGTTCAGCGCCACGTATCCGCGCACGCGCCCGTCGGCGTAGCGATGCGCGATGATGCCTTTGCCCGGCGCGACCGCCATCAGCGTGCCGCTGCCGATCGCGGCCACGCTCGCCAGACAGCCCTGGCCGCCCGAGGCGAGGGCGATCTCGACGAAGCAGGTTCCGCTGTAGACGGGCTTGGCGGGGGTGAGCAGCGGACGCACCTTCGACCAGGCACCGTCCGCGCCGATGACGATGCCGGCGCGCGTGGCGGAACCTTGCGCGAAGGTGAGGTCGTAGCCGCCCTCCACACGGTGCCGGATCGAGGCGAGCTTGTGACCCCACCTGATCGTCCCGGGTGCCAGCGAGTGGATGAGCAGGCGCCGCAGTTCGCCACGATCCACCTCTGGACGGGCCGAACCGGGGCCCGCAGGCATGTCGAACAGCATCGTGCCGTGGCGGTCCACCACGCGCTTGGCATCCTCACCCGGGCGGACCAGAGTGAGGAACTCGTCGTACAAACCGGCTGCGCGAAGCGCGACCTGTCCGGTTTCTACCTGGATGTCGAGCAGTCCGCCTTGCGCACGGGTCTTCGCCGAAGCCTCGCCCTCGTAGATGGTCGCGGCGACGCCGTGAGCCTGAAGCACCCGCGCGAGCGTCAGCCCGCCCAGTCCTGCTCCGACAATGGCGATGGTCCTCTGCATGCTGCGCTCCTCTGTTGCGCCGACACGCGTCGGCGGTGGTCAGCGCCAGAAGCGGACGGGATGCCCGATCTCGGCAAGGAGACGCTCACCGATCAGAACCATCTGCATCGATGTACGTGCGATGTCCGGCGGGTGGACCGCGGAACATCGTTTTTCGCGACCTCGTGACTATACTGATCTCGGCGCTTCAAGGTGATTGGCCTGTTTGCGTAGCTGACTGACGGTCATTTGCGCGCTATGCCGTTGGTATGCGCTATGCGGATGGG